>CAZKXX010000004.1:0-25712 GCA_964556705.1 uncultured Acidobacteriota bacterium | reverse complement strand
ACAATGCCCGTGTAAGCGCTGATCGGTGCGCTGGGATCGTACAGGGAGGGATCGAATCCGTGGAGTTTTCCCTCTTTGTCATACATCCGCTGGATGTACTGGAAGCGGACGCCCAGATCCAGCGTGAGGCGTCGGGTGGCCTTCCAGCTGTCCTGCGCGTAAGCCGCATACTCTTTCTTACGCAGACGGGAAGTCGGGTTCTTCGTGCTGACGTCGAAAGCCCCGACGCGGCCCATCAGCAGGTCGGCATAAGCGTTGCCGCTGGAGTTGTTTCCCCACCAGGTCGGCGCCGCGTAGCCGTGGTCCGGGCTGGTACTCGGCTCGTCGTTGGTGATGACGTCGAAGTACCCGCCGAACTTCAGCATGTGCGTGCCCTGGACCTTCGTGAAGTTGTCGGTGATGCTGAAGAGCAGTTTGTTCCCAAAGATGGTCGGATCGAACAGCCCGCCGGGCTGAATCATATCCGCCACACCGCTGCCCCAGTTCGTCACCCCCGGAACTGCCACATCATAGTCCGGCTTGAAGAGCCCCCGGTACGGGTAGCCTAATGCGGTAGCCGAAACCTGGTCGGGCTGCCGGTATTTGTGGGGCATGCTCCAGTAAGTGACCGCGAAGATCACTTCGTTGGTCGTGGTGGGATTCAGCACGTTCACCAGGCTGGTGGAACTCGAATAGGTGTTGTAGCTGCCGAACAGGTCGCCCGGCGAGGGAACGTCGCAGCAGTTGTTCCACCACAGCGTGTAGGGGTACGGATTGGCTTCGTATTCGTGGTTGAATCGTGTGTAGAGTTTGGTGTTGTCCGAGATGTTGTAGTCAATCCGCGCCAGCTTCTGGTGGCGGTGCTGCGGGTTGATGATGTTCGCCGTGAAGTTGTAACCGCCGGCGCGAGTCGGATCCTGGTTTGGAAGCGGGTACAAATTGATCAGGATCTGGCCGCCCGGATCGATGGCGCCGGGACTGATCACGCCGCCGCTGATCATTGCGGGCGTGAGAGCCGGCCCGCCCCAGTTGGCGTTGTCTGTTCCCGCCTCCCCGTCGTGACCGGGGATCCGGCCGATGTCATTCCAGTTCAAAGCCTGGAGGTAAGCGGTATCACTGAAGTCCCCCGCCCGCATGGCCGCTGTCGGCACAGTGGCCGGCCGGACGCCCAGGTCAATGTTCTGGCGCATCAGCTCGACGCCGACGAAGAAGAAGAGCTTGTCCCGCCCCTTGGTCATCGGTCCGCCGATGTTGAAGCCCGGATACCAGAAATGGTCGCGGGGCTTCTCCGTGTCGAAGAAGTTGTTTCGCCAGTCGCGGGAGTTGAGCGAGTGGTGACGGAAGTAGGTGTAAGCCTCGCCGTGGAACGCCTGCGTTCCCGCCTTGGAGACGGAACTAAAGACAACCGGTCCCCGGGCGACATCCGCGCCGAAATTGGCCGTCTGGACCTTGACTTCCTGCACCATGTCGGTGTTGTGCGTCACGGCCGAGCCGCAGTTGCAGCCCGGGTCGATGACGTCGGCGCCGTCGCTGACATTGGCGATGGCCGTGTTCTGCGTGCCAGCCACGTTGTAGTTGCCGATACCCTCGTTGAACTTAACGTTCAAGCCCGCCGGCTCGCCCGGCCGCAGAGGGTTCGTGTACACCACCCCAGGCAGAATCTTCAGAAGTTCGTCGGCGCTGCGTCCGATCACCGACAAGTTCTGGATCTGCCGGGAGGTGATGACGTGGGACTTCTCGCCGCTGTCCACCGGGATAATCACATCCGGCGTGGCTTCGACCCTTACTTCCGCCGCGACGCCGGCCACCGGCAACACGATGTCCGTAATGTTGATGCGGTCGCCGGGGAACAGCTTGACGCCCGTCCTCTGCCAGCGCGCGAACCCCTGCCGCTCAATCGTCACCGTGTAAGTGGCAGCAGGAACGGCCGTAAAGGAGAAAAATCCCGAGTCGTTCGAGACCGTCCGGCGGACCGCGCCGGAACTCTCGTCGGTCAGGATGACGCCGGCGCCGGGAATGACGGCGTCAGATTGATCCACCACCGTTCCCGTTAGCGTCGCCGAAAGCCCTTGTGCGTTTAAAGGTGCCGCGCTACCCGCATACAGAAGCGCGAGGGCCAAAGCGCAAATTGCAGCTTGACCCATGCCGTAAAGCGGGTTCCAAACAGACAACCGCTTCGACGGGGTGTGGGTGTACCCGTCCATGTTCACCTCCGGTGAAGTTCTTGGGACATTTCTGTGCCCCAAGCCAGGACCCAACGCTTGCTTTTTTAACACTTTTTGTTTTTCTCGCGAGAGGACCCTCGACCCGACACGCAAAAAAGAAAGAAAGCGAAAGCGAGACAAAAAGTAACCCCTTGGAGGTCATCCTGTCAAGTCGAAAACGCTTACGTTTACAATTTTTGCTAAACCGCTTTATCTCCTTGTGGTACAAGCCCTTGCCTTAGTTTCAGCGGACCGCGCGTGTGCTTCTTCCCGTCCCAACCGGCAGGAGAAAGCGGGCAAAAATAACGCCTTGCGCCTATCGCCCGGCCCAAGCAGCAGGTTTCCGCCGGACTAGGTTTTAAGCGAAGGCAACCTACAGTGAGAGGGGTAACCCTACTATATGGACATCTTTAATGTATTACTGAGGCCGAACGAAGAACAACGCAACACGACGCACAGGGCATGCTGCGCTCCACGCGGAAAGGACCCATCCGCCCGCGTGTGCCGCGTAAAAGAATAGGGGTGGCGGTGAGCACCACCCCAGAATCGTTTATCCCTACAGCCGGATTCGCCTAGAAGAAGAACTTGAGGGCAAGCTGCAGAATCCGCTTGCCGAATTTGCTGTCAGCGTAACCGAAGCGCTGATTGGCAAGCTGTCCCTCCGGCGTCAGGGTCAGATTGAGATTCGTATCGCCGTTGGTGAAGGAGCGCACCGGGTGGTTGAGGAAGTTGTAAGCGGAGAACCGGAATTGCAGCTTTTTCGTCTCGGAAAAGCTCCAATTCTTGAACAAGGACAGGTCGTGGTTCATGAACGCCGGGCCTCGCAGGTATGGCAAAACGTAGCTGCCGTTTTGGCCCACACTTGGAAGGCCGAAGCAGTTCCCGTTGATGAATTGACCGTTCTGAAGCCCTTCGCGCGGATCGCAGGTCACCACGGGCTGCAGGGGCAGGTCGGGCGTTCCCAGAAGGGCCGTATTGTTGAACGGCGTGCCGTCGGAAAGCGTTCCCCCCACCACGCCAAGGTTAAAGTTGGAGTTGGTTGCGGCCTGCAGGTTAACGCCACTCGAAAACTGCGTGATTCCCGAGATCTGCCATGCGTCGAGAAAAACGTTACCCAGCACTCGCCCTGCCCCCGTCCAGGCCTTCGCCGGTTCTGGAAGCTGGATCACGTACGAGAGATTGAGGATGTGTGTCCGGTCGTAAGCCAGCGGACCGTAGTTCTCGCGGATGTCGAACTGGTTCGAGGTGGCGCCTTGCGCTCCGCCGCGGATGCCCATGGCCTTGGACCACGTGTAAGCGGCCCAATAGTTGATCCGTCCCGTTTGGCGGCCGAGCGTCAATTGCAGGCTATGATAGTTCTGGAACAGGCTGTGCGCGATGACGTTCAACGCTCCGTAGTTCTGGAGCGGCCGGTAGTTATTCGGGTCGGTCCCTTCGGGAAATCCAAACATGGCCCCGATCGGCACCAGATTGATGTTCTGGAACCCGTCGTTCGTCAGGTCCCGGCTTTCGTTCCCCACGTAAGCGATCTCCATGGTGGTCGCTGCGGGCAGGCGCTGGGAAACCGTGACACTCCAGTTGTAGGTCACGGGCTGGCGGTCGTCGTTCGCATCGATCGTGGTGACGTTGTACTTAGTGACGCCCGGTGAAAGCTGTTCGATGTCAGAGAACGTCAGCCCGCAACAAACGGCTGTATTGCGATGCCCCGCCGCAAGGTCGATGGCTCCCGGAAAAGGCCCCTGCGGGTCGTGGTAGCGGAACATGCCGAAGCCGCCTCGCAGGACGGTGCGACCCGTCCCGAACAGGTCATAGGCCATGCCCACTCGGGGCGCGACAAACAGTGGGCGCGTCTTGGCTCCAGAAAGCGGGACGCTCGGGTCAATCTGGTTCCAGACCAGACCGGTCAGATTGGGGAGGTCGGCAGGATCGTTGCTGTATCGCGAGGCGTCGAAGATGGCCAGGCCGATCCCTTCCCGGTCGTACCACGCACCGAGGTGTGCAAAACGCGCCCCAAACTCGATCGTCATGCGCCGCGTTGCACGCCAACTGTCCTGCCCGTAAAATTCAAGCGTCCGAAAGCCGATGTTGTGCAGAACGTTTTTGTTACTCTCGGTGTAGGCCGCCACACGGCCAGTCAACAGGTCGGCAAAGGCGTTTCCCGTTGAATTGCCGGACCAGGTGGCGTACTGGATTACTCCGTTCGAGAAGTCGCTGCCGGGCTGATTGTTTGTGACGACCTCGTAGAACGCCCCGAACTTCATCGTGTGTGTCCCCTGGACCTTGGTCAGGTTGTCCCCACCCGAAATCAGCCACTTCTTGGCGAAGAGTACCGGATCGAACCCGCCCGGGTTAAGCAGCGTGGCGATGCTGGTCCAATTTGTAATCGACGGGATCTGGTCCAGGCCGCTCTTGAAGATCCCCTGGTGAGGGTAGTTCAGGGCTGACCGGGAAACCCGTGTGGGGTCCTCGAACTGGTTCGGGAAGTTAATGTAGGTCAGTCCGAAGACCACCTCGTTCGTCAGGGTTGGACTGAACACGCTGGTGAGGCTGGCCGAGACGGAGTCTGACACATTGGGGGCCACCACCGAGGTCGGATACGGCACCTGTCCCGGGTTTCGCCACCACAGTCCAACGGGGAAGTTCTGCGTTTCGCGCTGGAGGTTATACCGGACGAAAAGTTTGGTCATGTCGCTGATGCTGTAATCAATCCGGCTCAGCAACTGGTGCATCGGCTGTTCCAGCGTCAGCGCCTGAACGTAATTGAATCCCCCGCCTTCGGCCGGCGAAACGTTGGGATCGGGCAGCAAATTCAGCAGCACCTGTCCGCCGGAATCGATCATGCTGGGATCAATCACCGGGCCAAGGTTGGGGACGCTGCTGACTTCGCCGGAACCCAGCTGAGCCATGTACGCCGCGTCGCTGAAATCGCCCTGCTTCATGGCGCTCGTCGGGACGATCGATTGCAGGACGCCGGTATCAATCGTCTGGGCGAAGTTTTCGTAACCCACGAAGAAGAACAGTTTCTCCCGGCTCTTCGTCAGCGGGCCGCCGATGTTGCCTCCGATGAAGCGGTACCGGTTGTGGGGCTTTCCCTGATTGGCTCGATTCAGAAGCCATTCGTTGGAATTCCAACCCCACTGTCGCATGTAGATATAGCCTTCCCCGTGAAAGTCCCGACCGCCACTTTTGGAGACGAAATTCAGGACCACCGGACCTTTGGCATGCTCGGCGCTGTAGTTCGACTGAAGGACTTTAAACTCCTGGATCATGTCCGGGTTCGGGTTGACCGGTGTCGCGCAGTTGCATCCCGGGTCGGAGACGTGCGCTCCGTCGCCGACGATGTCCATCGCGTCGGTCCGTGTCCCGTTGGCGGAAAAATACCCGAGAGCACTCTGGCGACCCCCATCGCCGTTCCCGTTGATCCCGATGGCCTCACCGGTGAAACCGGGCTTGTTCTCAACGCCCGCCCCGGTCTGGGACATTCCCGGGAGGATTTTGATGAGTTCCGCCGCGCTGCGCCCGATCACTGTGATGTTCTGAATCTGCTTGGCGGTGATCACAGCGCTTTTTTCTCCCGAATCCACAGGCACGAAGGCCGCATCCCCTACCACGGTGACCTGTTCCGCCGCACCGCCAACTTGCAAAACAATGTCCGAGAGATGGCGCTTATCTCCAGGATTGAAAACGATCCCGGTTCGTTCCCATTTGGCGAACCCTTTGACCTCAACGGTAAGTGCATAGGTCCCCGTCGGGACAGCGGCGATGGTGAAATATCCTTCCGCGTTCGTCACCGTTCGGCGCTGGACGCCGGAAAGCTCGTCACGGAGGACCACAGAGGCATCCGGAATGACTGCCTCTGAACTGTCCAGAACGATTCCCGTAAGCATACCCGTCAAAGCTTGGCCCCAGCCGTTCTGGGAGCCCAATGTGATAACCAGCACAAACGCGAGCCCCAAGGCAATTCCTGCTCTCCTTCTCATTTCTTTTCATTAGCTCCTTTTGTGTCTGACGACCTGACCCGGCCCGACGCAGAGGACTCCGGCAGACCTGATGTCCCACGTGACCTGACAAAATCAACCGACACTTTACGTTCAACCTGGGCCCACCTTCGACTTTCTGTCCGTCAAAACGCAAGGGTGAAACCGTCAGGCAACGGTTAGGAGAGCTAAGACCTTCCATCTCAACCCAATGAAGCGTGCCAGTGACTGGTAGAGTCGACTTCGGAAACAGTCATTGAGTCCGTGCTCTGGCTGCTATATAATTCCAGCACAAACCGGAATGGGGTAACGCAAGTGAAAGCCATGGCCATGGCGGGCCCAACGCATGCCGCGCAGGCGGAACTCCGCACGGTCCTGGCCTCCGATTGCTTTGCCAAGTCTCCAAGCCTTGCCAAGCTCCTTCACTACATTTGCGAGAGGACCCTGGCCGGTACTCCCGAGATCCTGAAGGAATACAACATTGCTGTTGAGGCCTTGGGCCGCCCGCCTGATTTTGACCCGACGACAAATTCCATTGTTCGGTCTGAAATGCACCGCCTGCGCGAAAAGCTGGGGCGCTATTACGAGCTCGAGGGCTCCCGCCACAAGGTGAAGATCGTCCTTCCGGTGGGGTCCTACGTTCCACAATTCGTTCCGAATACCGAAGCGGAGGAAAAAGCCGCGGGGGAACCTTCAGAAACAAGGAGCTCCCCCCCTCACTCCCTGGGCCAGGCTCGGTCCAAACGGGCTGCGAGGCTGAGGGCCCGAACGGTCGTTGCCCTGGCTTCCCTGGCGATTGTGGTGGTGGCTCTCCTGCTTTGGCGGCTCTATGACGACAAGTCGGTTGCCCTGACGGCTCCCTCGCTTCCCTCTGCCGCCCAATCAACCTTGCCGGCCAGTTCGGTTGAACAAGGCGTGAGGATTCTGGCCGGGAACAGCAAGGCTAATTTCATTGATCGCAGCGGGCACGTCTGGATGCCTGACCAGTACTTCCAGCGGGGATCAGCAGCCCCTGAGCCGCGGGGTTATATCGCGCGGGCGCCTGAGATCAGTCTCTTCCAGGCTGCGCGGGTCGGGGAGTTCTCCTATGAGATTCCGCTCCCGCCGGGCGTCTATGAGATGCGGCTCTACTTCGCCGAGACATTTTTCGGCCCCGACCAGCCTGTCGGCGGTGGAGAAACGAGCCGGATCTTCCACATTGAAATGAACGGAGCTCCGCTCCTGTCGGATTTTGATCCCTATCGTGACGCCGGCGGGAATTACATCGCGCACGTTCGCGCGTTTAAGGACGTCGTCCCAGGCCCTGATGGGCTTCTTCGTCTCAGGTTTCTCCGACTTCGAGATTCGCCCTTCATCAACGCCATCGAAATCGTTCCGGGAACGCCCGGTAAGCTGCTTCCCGTCCGCATCGTCGCGCAGGAGCACAGTTACACGGACCGGCGGGGAAGCGTCTGGATGCCCGACCGGTACTTCAGGGGTGGCCGCGTTGTCCGGCGCAAGATTTCGGTTTCGAACACGGAAGAACCGGACCTGTACGCCGGCGAGCGATACGGTAACTTCAGCTATTCGATCCCGGTCGCCCCCGGGCGATATACGGTGCGGCTCCACTTTGCGGAGGCGTACTTTGGCACCGAGGTCGCCGGGTTCGGAGGAGGGGGGGATCGGGTTTTTAGCGTTCTTTCCAACGGGCAGTTTCTTCTGAAGGACTTTGATATCTTCAGGGAGGCGGGCGGGCCGAACCGCGCCCTCGTGAAAACCTTCCGGGGACTCGAACCTAATGCGGCCGGCCAAATCCTGCTGGAATTCATTCCGATTCGCAACTATGCCTGCGTCAACGCGCTTGAAGTCTTGAGCGAGTAAGCCCCGGCTACTGTCCCAAATTTCCGTCGCGTGGTTCTGCACCGGCCGTGAATCCATCCCGCACCGGCGTGTACCAGCGGACCAGGCGATTTGGAGAGATTCTGAGTGAGTACAGTCCTTGCACGATCACCCAGCTCAAGAGGGTCTTCAACACTCCGCGTTCGCGCCACCGCCGGTCGGAGACTCGCAGCGCAGGGGAGAGGAACAGCGTCTTCCCTTTCCGTTCCAAGCGCCGCACAAACTCATAGTCGTCCATGACCGGGATTTCTCTGAATCCTCCCAGCGCCTCGAAAACCTCACGCCGCGCAAAGACCCCGGAGTCGCCGTAGTAAACGCCGAACCGGCGTCGGAGGCGATTCACCCAGGTGAAAAAGCGGCTCCACCGAGAGTCGCCATCGAAAGTCAGATCGAAGTTTCCACCCGGCGATAAGTTCCTCTTCAGCTCGCGCTCGAGCGATTCGATTGCCTCCGGTGGGACGCGAACGTCCGCGTGAAGGAAAAATAGGACGTCGCCCTGCGCCACCCGCGCGGCGCGGTTCAACTGCGTGGCGCGGGGACGTGGCACCGCGAGGACGCGCAAGGGCCGCGGGAAGGTCCCGGCCCGAGCCTTGACCAGCTCGGCCGTGCCATCGCTCGAGTCCCCGTCGGCGACAAGGACTTCAAAATCTCCTCGCGCCCGAGACAGACAATCGAGCGTCTCACCGATGACGCTCGATTCGTTGTAAGTAGGGATGATGACGCTGACCATCGCGCGAAGATGAGGCGGGAAGCGCGCCGCGCTTTCCCACCGCTTATGTTTCCGCGACGAACGTGGCGAGTTTCCGCAGGCGCTCGTGGCGGCGCGCGACGAGCTGTTCGGCCGGCAGGAGAGAAAGCGCTTCCAGACTGTCGCGGAGAACGGGCCGCAGCAATTCGGCCGCGGCTCCGGGATCGGCGTGCGCGCCCCCCTGCGGCTCGGGAACGATGCGGTCCACGATTTCGAAGCCGTGCAAATCTTCCGCGGTCAATCTCAGGATGCGCGCCGCATCCTGCTTGTGGTCCCAGTCGCGCCACAGAATCGAGGAGCAGCTCTCCGGCGAGATGACCGAATAGACGGCGTTCTCGAGCATGAGGACTTCGTCGCCGATGGCGATGGCAAGAGCCCCGCCGCTGCCCCCTTCGCCGTGGATGACGACGACGATGGGCACGGGCAGTTTGGGAATCTCTTTCAAATTAAACGCAATCGCTTCGGCCTGGCCGCGCTCTTCCGCGCCGATGCCCGGATAGGCTCCTGGCGTGTCCACGAGACTGACGATGGGGATTCGGAATTTGGCCGCGAGCTGCATCTGCCGAAGGGCCTTGCGGTAGCCTTCGGGCTTCGGCATGCCGAAATTTCGCAGCAATTTCTGTTTGGTGTCCCTGCCCTTCTGGTGGCCGACCACCATGACGCGCCGTCCTTCGAAGCGCGCCAGGCCGCAGACGATGGCCGGGTCGTCCGCAAACCGGCGGTCGCCGTGAAGTTCCGTGAAGTCGGTGAAGAGTCGCTCGACGTAATCCAGTGTGTAAGGCCGTTGCGGGTGGCGCGCCAGGAGCACTCGCGCCCAGGCGTCGCGCTCACCGCCCGAGGCTTCCTGCCTCAGCGCTTCCACCTGGAGGCGCATGCGATCGATTTCCTCGCGGCCGGCCGCCGAGTCCGCTTCCCTTTCGAGCTCGGCAATCTGCCGTTCGAGGTCCCGCGCGAGTTCGGCTGCTTTGGACGACTTGGCCATCAGGGCGGACTTCGCTCCCAGCTTACCCTTTCCCGTTCATCGGCTCAATCCGAACCGCTTCTTCGCCGACCAGTTCTCTCAGCCGGTCGAGCAGCGCCGCTTCCGCCTTCGCACCCTTCGGCCGGCGCGCCCGCACCCGCGCCAGGAAGTCATCGGGTCGCCGCAGCTCGAACACGATGGGGCTCTCACCCGCGTGACTCGCGAGGACACGCTCCAACTCTTCCATCATTCCTTCCGACGTGTGTTCGAGGTCGATCCGGATCAGGACCTGCTCCCGGCCGCCATCCACCTGCTCCGCGAGCGGCTTCGCTTCCTGGACCACCACTTTCGGGCGCGCGTTCTCTTCGTGCCGGACCCTGCCCTTGATGAGCAGTGCCGAATCCCGCTTGAGGACATCGCGCAATTGCTGAAAGGCCTGGGGAAAAACCAGAAGCTCGGCCGTCCCGCGCAGGTCCTCGAGCACCCCGGCGGCCCACAGGTCGCCCTTCTTGCTGGGGCGGATGCGCAGGCTGGTCAAGATTCCCGCCAGCGTCACCGGCGATTCGTGGGCGATTTCTTCCAGGGACGCCGTATCGTGGCGCGTCAGGCTGGCCAGTCGCGCCCGGAATTTTTCCAGCGGGTGGCCCGTCACATAGAATCCCAGCACTTCCTTCTCACCCGCCAGGCGTTCGTTCTCGGACCACTCGGCGACGTCGGGAAGTGTCAGGGGGGCGGTCGTGGCCGCTTCGGCTCCCCCCAGGAAAAGGCCGTGCTGCCCGCTCTGGTCTTCGCGCTGGCGCCTCTGGCCCTGCTCCATGGCGCGGTCGAGCACGGCCATCAACTGCGCGCGCCGCGCGCCCAGAGAATCGAGCGCGCCGGCCTTGATCAGGCTCTCCAGAACGCGCTTGTTCAGGAGACGCAAATCCACATTTTCGCAAAACTGGAAGAGATTATCAAAACGCCCGAGCGCGTTCCGTGCCGCGAGGACCGACTCGATGGCCGCTTCGCCCACGTTTTTGATGGCCGTAAGCCCGAAGCGGATGTTCTTCCCTTCCGGCGTGAAGGCGCGGTCGCTCGCGTTGACGTCGGGCGGAAGGATGGCGATGCCCATGTCGCGGCATTCGTTCAGATACAACGTCAGCTTATCGGTGTTGCCGGTCTCCGAGGTCAGCAGCGCGGACATGAACTCGACCGGATAGTGCGTCTTCAGGTAGGCCGTCTGGTAAGCGATGAGCGCGTAAGCGGCCGAGTGGGATTTGTTGAAGCCGTATCCCGCGAACTGCTCCATCAATTCGAAAAGCTTCTCGGCCTTGCGCGGCGGAACGCCGTTCTTCGCCGCGCCGGCGAGGAATTTTTCGCGCATGGCCACCATTTCGGTGTGCTTCTTCTTCCCCATCGCCCGGCGGAGCACGTCGGCTTCGCCGAGCGTAAAGCCGGCGACGCTCGCGGCGATCTGCATCACCTGTTCCTGATAGACGATGACTCCGTAAGTCTCCTCGAGGATTTCCTTGAGCTGCGACAGGTCGTAGGTGACCTGCTTGCGCCCCATTTTGCGGGCGATGAAGTCGTCAATCATCCCGCCCTGGATGGGACCCGGACGGTAGAGGGCGTTCAAGGCTGTCAGGTCGCCGAGACGCGAGGGCTTGGCGCGCCGCAGGATGTCCGTCATGCCGCGGCTTTCAAACTGGAAGATGCCCGCCGTCAGTCCTTTGCCGAGCAGCTCGTAGGTGGCTGCGTCGTCGAGCGGCAGTTTTTCAAAATCCGGTTTCTCGCCGCGTCCCTGCTCGATGAGCTTCAGACAGTCGTCGATCACTGTCAGCGTGGTGAGCCCGAGAAAATCCATCTTGAGCAGGCCGATCTTTTCCAGATCGTCCATCGCGTACTGCGTGGTGATTTCGTCTTTGTTGCTCTTGTAGAGCGGAACGATTTCCTGGAGCGGCTGGGGCGAGATGACGACGCCGGCGGCGTGCGTGGAAGCGTGGCGCGCGAAACCTTCCAGGCGGCGCGCCACCTCGAGCAGTTGGGCGACGCGGGCGTCGCGGTCCCGCGCCTGCTTCAGCTCGGGCGACTGGGCCAGCGCCTCGTCAAGCGTAATGTTGAGCACGTTGGGGACGAGCTTGGCGATCTTATCCACTTCGGCGAAGGGCATATCGAGCGCGCGGCCCGCATCGCGAAGGACCGCCTTGGCGCCCATCGTGCCGAACGTGATGATCTGGCTCACGTTGTCGCGGCCGTAACGCTCGGTCACGTAGCCAATCACTTCTCCGCGACGGCGCATGCAGAAATCAATATCAATGTCCGGGAAGGTGATGCGTTCGGGATTCAGGAAGCGTTCGAAGAGCAGACCGTGCTGGAGGGGGTCCACGTCGGTGATATGCAGCGCGTAAGAGACCAGGCTGCCCGCCGCCGAGCCGCGCCCCGGGCCCACGGGAATGCATTGTTCGCGGGCGAAGCGGATGAAATCCCAGACGATCAGGAAGTATCCCGCGAAGCGCATCTGCTTGATGAGCTCGATTTCTCGCTCCAGCCGTTCCTCGTAGGCTTCGATCGCGTACCGCAGCCGCCCCTCGGCGCGCAATCGTTCGAGCCGCTCGCGCCGTCGCGCAAAACCCTCGCGGGCGACCTTTTCGAAGAACGTCTCGAGCGTTTCTCCCGGCGGGACTTCGAAGTGCGGGAAAACGTGCTGCTTCTTCTCCAGGTGAAGGTTGCAGCGCTCGGCGATTTCCAGCGTGCGCTCCAGCACCTCCGGGATTTCGCCGAATACGCTCAGCATTTCGTCGTAAGACTTGAAGTAGAACTGGTCGGTGGCGAACTTCATGCGGCTGGAATCGCTGAGCGTCTTGCCCGTCTGGATGCACATCAGGACTTCCTGCGCGTGCGCGTCCTGCTGTGTGAGGTAATGGCAGTCGTTCGTGGCCACCAGCGGAATGCCCGTCTCGCGCGAAAGGCGGACGAGGTCGGGATTGATCCGCCGCTCGTCCTCGAGCCCCTGGTCCTGAATCTCAAGGTAGAAATTTCCCTTGCCGAAAATGTCGCGCAGGTCGTAGGCCGCCTGCCGAGCCGCCTCGTACCGCCCGGCGGAAAGCGCCGCGGCCACTTCCCCGCGCAGACACGCCGAAAGTCCCACCAGTCCTTCGGAATGACGAGCCAGAAGGTCTTTATCAATTCGCGGCTTGTAGTAATAGCCTTCCGTGTAGGCGGCCGAGGCGAGTTTCACGAGGTTCCGATAGCCGCGCTCGTTCTCACAGAGCAGCACCAGATGGTTCGGCCGGTCGGCATCCGTGGACTTGTCAAACCGGCTGGCGGGCGCAACGTAGGCCTCACAGCCGATAATGGGCTTCAGCCCCCGCTTGATGGCCGCGTCGTAGAACTTGACGGCAGCAAACAGGTTTCCGTGGTCCGTCAGCGTCACGGCGGGCATCCGGAGCTCCGCCGCGCGGTCCATCAGGCGCGAAATCCCGCAGGCGCCATCCAGAAGACTGTAGTCGGTATGAAGATGAAGGTGGACGAAGTTGCCGGAAGCCATCGCGAGCATTCTAACAGAAAAGTCCGCCCGCCATGGCGGACGAGTGCGAGAAATTCCAGTCGCCAAAATTAATCTCCGGAATGCTCAGCCGGAGACCGCCTTGGGCGCGCGGGTCAGAAAGTGCGTCAAGATTTCCTCCAGCTTGCCCTGCGCTTCAAGAATCACTTCGATCGCTTCACGCACGGCGCCACTCCCGCCGGGGTGGCGAGTCCAGTAATGAACGTGCCGGCGCAGAAAGGGGTGGCCGTCGCCGACGCCGACCGCGAAGCCCACGCGCTTGAGGATCGGCAGGTCCACGATGTCATCGCCGACGAAGCACACGTTCTCGTCGCGGACGTCCGCTTGTCGCAACATCCTTTCGTAAGGAGTCACTTTCTCGAGCGCGCCCTGTTGCACGAAATGGATTCCCAGCTCTTTGGCGCGGTATTCAACGATGGGCGAACCGCGTCCGGAGATAATTCCCGTCCTCAGCCCTGCGGCGTGGGCCAGCCGAATTCCCAGCCCGTCCCGCGAGTGGAACGTTTTCGTTTCTGTCAGTCCGCCCTGCGGGCGCGGAACGTAATAAATCCGCCCGTCGGTCAGAACGCCATCCACGTCGAGCAGCACCAGCCTGACCTTGCGGGCGCGCGAACGGACAGTTGAAGAGAGGCGCATCGAGGTTCCTGCGGTCAGAACATCTGAGTCGTCCACAGATCGTGGATCTGGACGACGCCTTCCAGCCGGCCTTCGGCGTCCACCACCGGGAGCGCGGTGATCTTCCGGGCCTCCATCAGGTTCAGCGCGGCCGTGGCGAACTCCCGTCGCGCGACGGTGACGGGATTCGGCGTCATGCAGTCGGCCGCGGTGAGGCTGAGGGCCCGGTTCCCTTCCCTCTGAAAGAGTCGGCGCAGGTCGCCGTCAGAGATAAACCCCACCAAACGGTCGCCCTCTGTCACCACGGTCGTGTGTCCGAGACCTTTCTTGCTCATTTCGTAGATGACTTCGGTGAGCGGCGTTTCGGGCTTCACGCGCGGAATCTGTTCGCCCGCGTGCATCACGTTTTCGACTCGGCGCAGGCGGATTCCCAAGCCGCCTCCCGGGTGGAGCGCCGCGTAGTCGTCTTCGGTAAACCCGCGTTTTTCGAGCAACGCCATCGCCAGCGCGTCGCCCATGGCCAGCATGGCGGTCGTGGAGGCCGTCGGCGCCAGGCCCAGCGGGCAGGCCTCCTGGCGAATGCCCACGTCAATCACCACGTCGCTCGCCTGCGCGAGCGTCGAATTCGGGCAGCCGGTCAAGGTGATCAGCGGCAGAGCCAGCCGCTTGATGGGATCGAGGAGCCGCAGCAATTCGTCGCTTTCGCCGCTATAGGAAAGCGCCACACACACGTCGTGCCGCACCAACCGGCCGAGGTCGCCGTGCAGCGCTTCGGCCGGATGAAGGAAAAAGGAAGGCGTGCCGGTGCTCGAAAGCGTCGCGGAAATCTTCTCGCCGACGATGCCGGACTTGCCCATGCCGGTCACGATGACACGGCCCGAGCAGCCCAGCAGAATCTCCACGGCTTTCTCGAAGCGTTCGTCGAGCCGTTCGACAAGCTCGGCGAGCGCGCGCGCCTCGATTTCGAGCACTTTGCGGGCGATTTCCAGGCTCATGACGCGAACGGGATGATAGCACAACCGCCCGCGCGCGAGGCCGATGCGCCCCCCTCAGGCGGGCGTTTCCTCTTGCGGGACGTAAAGCGTCGAGCGGTTGCGGCCGGCGCGTTTGGATTCGTAAAGCGCGCGGTCGGAAGCAAGCAGCAGCTCTTCGAACGTGCGCCCGTGGTCGGGATAAACGGCCACGCCCAGGCTGACGGTGATTTGCGCCGGCGCGCGGTCGGTGCCCGCCGGCATGGGCATCTGCGTCACGGCGCTGCGGATGCGCTCGGCGACGATCATACATTCCTTGACGCCGGTCTCCGGCAGGATGACGACGAATTCCTCGCCACCGAATCTCGCCGCAACGTTCGTCTCGCGGATGGCGTGCGTCACGGTCTTCGCGAACTGGCGCAGGATGCGGTCGCCCACTTCGTGGCCGAACTCGTCGTTGTAGGACTTGAAATGGTCGAGGTCCATCATGATGACGCCGAACGAGGTGCTGCGCCGCTGGGAAATGGCCATCTGCTTCCGCGCGAAATCCTCAAAGAATCGGCGATTGTAGAGTCCGGTCAGCTCGTCCACCGTGGCGCGCTGGCGCATCGATTCCAGCAGACGCAGGTTCGAGAGAGCGATCGCCGCGCCGCTCAGATAGCTTTCGAGCAGCGTTTCGCGCTCCTGCGTCCAATAGCCCTTGGCTCCCTCCAGGCGGACTGCGCCGATGATGATGCCGCCGGCGATCAGCGGCCCGCAGTAATAGCTCCCCTCGCTGGGCGGAACAAACTTCGCCGGGCAAAGCGGCTCCGTGGTCACGTCGTTGACGCGGAACGGCCTCCCCATGCGCACGGCTTTGCAGTTATGCTTTTCCTCGATCACGGGCCACGCCCTCAGTGATTCCGGCAGCTCGATGAGCGACGCAACGGCTTCCAGATAATTCTCCGAAGTGTTCAAACTGAAGATGATGGCCTGCCGGGGATGGAAGCGCGTCTTCAGCAGGTGAAGCACGTGGTCGTAAATTTCGGTCTCCAGGGTGCTCTGCGTGACGGCCTCGAAGAAGCGGTTCAGGGCCGCGAGTTCTTCGCGGTCCTGGCGGAGCGTTGCGGTCATGCGCGCGAAGCTGCGGCTGAGCACGCCGAACTCGTTGGCCGATTCGCGCGGGAGGGTAGGATTGAAATCGCCCTGGCTGATGCGCTCGGAGGCTTCGATAAGCTGCCGGATGGGCTGCTCGAGCAGCCCGGCCACTTCCCGCGTGTGAAAGAGAACGATGCCCGTCACCAGCATCGCGGTGCCCAGCGCCATGTACAGAACGCGGCTCATTGTCCGCTCGTTCCTCCGAAGGATGGCTTGGTTCTCCTTCCGGGCGACTTCGATAAATTCCTTAATCTGGTTGCGGAGAACTTCGATTCCCTTTTCGCCAGTCTCCAGCGTCGTGCTGACTTCGACGGTCTCCCCTCGACGGACGCGTGCGATCGCCGGGATTGCCCATTCGCTCTGCCAGCGGTTGATCTGTTTCTGAATGCTCTCCAGGGTCGCCAACTGCCCGAGATGTTCTTCCTCCGCGCCCCGCAGGTTCTGGAGCTCGGTCGTAATCAGCGGGAGGGTCTCTTCGTAAATGCGCAGGCGCTCCGTCTGACGGGTGATCAGGTATCCGCGGACCCCCAGATAGGCTTCCGTGGTGTAACGAAGCAGGCGCTCGCCGCCGACGATGGCTTCTTCGGACTGGCGGACCGTGCGGTCCATGTAACGGCTCATCCAGTAGGCGTAGAAAAGGAAAGCAATCGAACAGAGCAGGACGAAAAGCGGCGGCAGCGTCACGAGTTGAATCTGCTGACGGATCTTCAGGTTGCGGATTGAGAACGCCATGGGGCAGAAGGCGCGCCTTCAACAGGGGAAACTAGCGCACTCCGGGGACATGGTCAAGCCGTTCGCCTCCTCCCTTTCAGAAACGCACCAGGTAGGAGAATTTGACAAAGAATTGTCGCGCGTCGGTGAGGAACCCGCTGGTCCGGGCCAGCTCGCGTCCCTCCGGCGTCGTCAGCAATTCGATGTTCTGGAGATTTCCGTTGTAGCCGACGTAGAGCGCCGTCCAGGGATTCATGAGATATGTGAAGAGGAAGTCGGCGTTGAAGTTCCGCGTGGTCTCGAGCGACGTGAACTGCGGGTTGGCGAGGACCGCGTCGTACCGGAGAATGACGCGCAGAGAGAATTCCCGGTTGAACTGCCAGTTCCAATTCGACCGGATGATGTGGTTGTTGAAGACGCTCGCGCCACTGGAACGGTCGCGCAGGCGTTCCAGCAGGTAACTGTTTTCCACCCGAAGCGGGGTCCAGGGGCGGAGGATCAAACCCAGGCTCCCCCGGTCGAGGCGGGTCAGAAAAGGCGCCTGGCCTTGCGCGGGCACGAAGTTGATACCCGTGCCGCGCGAGAATTGCGCGAAAAAGTTCATTCCGCTCAGCGCTTGCGAGCTCACGTAAAGGCCGTTGCGGCTGTGGGAGAACGACCGGCTCTGAGGCAGCAGAAAGAAATCCTCGGGGCGCAGGCGTTCGCGGTCCGCCGCCTGGAAAGCCTCAAAATAGGTGAATCCCGGCAATTCCAGCCGCAAGGACGCGTCGTGAAACTTGTGCAGAGGTGTCCCGTCGTAGTCCCAGGTCCGTTGGAGGAGCAGGGCGGGTCCCCAGGAGATGACGGACTTGCTTTCCGGGCGGAAAAGATACGAGGCATACTGCCGGACGCTGCGCATGTCCGTGCGCAGGCTGGGCAGCGTAATCACGCGGCTGCGCAACAAGGGACTGCCCACCTGGCTTTCGGCCAGGAATCCGGTCTCGGTGAAAAAGCCCGGGCTGCGGTCGTCGTAATCCAGACCGTAAAAGAAATGACGCCCCGTGCGGCGAATCCGGCCTTTATAGGCAGGGCCGCCGAAGCGACTGCCATCCTGCCGCCGCGTCGAACTCGTGACCGCCTGGAGCGTTGTCACCCAGTTGTCGCTGAGCTTCAACCGCGTGTCCACACCGCCCACTCGATTGAATCCCCCGGCCAGTTCGCGGTCGGCATAGATGAATCCCACCGCGGACTGCTTGAAGATGTCGCGCTCAACTCGCGCCACGCCGACCCGGGCGCGCTGCCCGAACAGCGGGTCGCCCGCGGGAACCGTTTTCCCCGGCGCCTCATCGTCGGCCAGCAGCACCCCGACCGCGTAGGGGCCGCGCTTGCCGGTCAGGCGAACCCCCCATTGCGGGTCGGCGATCCGTCGCGTGAAAAACAGGTTGATGGGAGTCTGGAAGAAACCGGCGTTCTCGATGAAGAACGGGCGCTTCTCCGGGAAAAAAACTTCGAACCGACGGTTCAAAGTGATTTGCGGCTCGTCGGATTCGACCTGGCTGAAATCGGGATTCACGGCGACGTCGAGGACGAAGCTGTCTTTGAGAATGAGCTTGGCGTCCAGACCCGCCTGCGGGTCGAAGTTGTCGGTCACAAACCTCGGCCCGCCCGCGTCGCGGGTGTCCAGGGCGCGGAACGAGCGCGCAAAAGCGTAGGGCACGAGCTGGATGTTGCGGCCGGGGGAAATGTCGCGCAGCCCGTACATCGTCGCGGACTGGTTCAATTCACCCTCGATGCGCGAGGAGATCCGCGGCCAGGTGGACTCTTCGCTCAGCCGCGGGATGATGCGCCACACGGCGATTCCCCACTTCTGCTCGGCGGCGCGCTTGAAGCGCAGGCTCTTGAACGGGATGGCCATCCAGACGACGTACCCCTGTTCCGTGATCTTCGCGCGCGAATGCCACACCGTATCGAAGGAAAAATCCAACCCCCGCCCTTCCGTCCAGATGTTGTCGGACTGAATCCCCAGCGGGTTGGACCAGAACTGATAGCCCCGGCGCTCGTCGTGGAAGGTGTCGAGGACGAGGGCGACGAAATCGTCTTCGTTGATTTTTTCCCGCCGCGCCAGGCGCGCGCGGATTTTGTCGGGTTCGGAATCGAAGCAGACGACGACGGCATAGAAATGATTGTTGTCGTAGCCGAAGTAGGCCTCGGTCGGCTGCGTGGCAGGCGCGCCGTCGTTCGGCAGATACTGAATGAAATTCCCGACGCGCGTCAGGCGCCCTTCCCACTCCGGGCGCGGTTTCATCTCCAGGAAGTCCTCGAGCCTGGGAGGCTCCGAAACCCGCGCGACCCGGATCTCCACCCGCGGACCCAACTGTGGGGGAGACGAACGAGCCACCCACGGGCACGCAGCGATTGCGGCCAGCAAGGCGAAGGCGGAATTCCAGGGAATGGAGGGGAGCCGAAGAGCGCGACTGCGCCGAAAAGGGGCCCTCCAAAATCGCATGCGGCCGAGAGTCGTCTGGGTCATCTCGAGGCTATTCGGATCAACCTTCGCGGGCGGAAAGACCATCCCTCTTTCCAGTCCGCGGACGCCAATCCGCCGCATTGGCGCACGGACCACAGGTCAGAGGATGCTAGGCGGAGCTAATCAGAATGTCAACTACGTAGTGATAAGACTTCTTGTCATGGCATCGGAATAGGAAACGACCGGCGCTTGCGGCGAAAGCTCTGCGCAAGATCGCGCAGCTTGCGGACGATTACCCCGTCGCTCAAGTGCTTGTGAAAGTCCTTGAGGAGACAGATCGCGTCGTCGGCCAGGGCCTCGATTTGTGACAGCCCCTGTGCGGGCTGCTGGGTGTTGTGGATTGGGGCGCCGTTTCCCCGCGCCAGGCCGAAAGTAACAGTCCAGGCGTAAAACGGCAGGGCGAGTTCGTCAGCAACTCGCGCCAGAATCCCCGTCGCGCGGGTCACTTCAAAGGTTTCGAGATAAATGAGCGGATGCCGGGAGTTGATGAGCGGGGCGAGCTCTTTGCGGACGTCCTGTAGGGGCATGTTCAATTGAGAAGCCCGGCTCCTCAGTCGTGGAACGCCTTCAGCGGGGCGTTTCCGGTGCGCGCCGCGCCCAGCTCAAAGCCGGTTCCGGTCCTCCAGAACGTCCCCGGGGACCTGGTCGTAGTTCCTGAGTGTCTGCCCGGGGTTCGGGCGGAACGGCTTCATCCCGGCCCTGGCGTATTCGCCGCGAGTTTTTGCATCGGTCTTGAAGTAGAGGCGGCCCCTGAAGAGGATGCCGAAGAAAGTCTCCCCGCGGCAGAGCCCGTGGCCACCGAACATCCGGCGGCACACGGCGCCGTCCAGTTGGCCGAGCTGGTCGAGGACGAACTCCGGGAAAGAATCGTTTTGGTTTTTCGCCACCGCCCTTCAACTCCACTTCTGCTTGCGCACAAAACGCCCCAGGTCGCGCAGGCGTGCGGCGAGCGGCGCAAACTTTTGCAGGTCGAGCGCGTTGGCGCCGTCGGAAAGCGCGTGGGCGGGGCTGTCGTGAACTTCCATGAAAATGCCGTCCACCCCCGCAGCTACGCCCGCCCGCGCCAGCGGCTCGATGAACTGCGGCTGCCCTCCGCTCTTCTTCCCTTCCCCGCCCGGAAGCTGGAGCGAATGAGTCACGTCCAGGATCACGGGATAACCCAGCTCGCGCATCGCCGCCAGCCCGCGAATGTCCACGACCAGATTGTTGTACCCGAAAGAAGTGCCGCGCTCCGTGATCAGGATGCGGTGATTTCCCGTCCAGGCGATCTTTTCGACGGCATGGCGAATATCCCAGGGCGAAAGGAACTGGCCCTTCTTGAGGTTGATGACGGCGCCGGAGCGGCCGGCCTCGACCAGCAGGTCCGTCTGGCGCGAGAGGAAGGCGGGAATCTGGAGGACGTCGCAGACTTCCGCCGCCGGCGTGACCTGCCAGATGTTGTGGACGTCGGTCAGGATGGGAATTCCGAACCGTTTTCGGACCGCCGCCAGGACCTCGAGCCCTTTCCGAAGTCCCGGCCCGCGATAGGACCTGAGCGAAGTGCGGTTCGCCTTGTCGAAGGAAGCTTTGAAGATGCAGGGGATGCCCAGCCGCCGCGTGGCAGCGGCCACTCGCGCCGCCATCTTCATGGCATGACGTTCGCTTTCAATGACGCACGGTCCCGCAATCAGGAACAGCGGGCAGCCGACTCCCACCCGGAGCTTCCCGATTGGCACCGGCCGGCCCATCAGTTTCTCTCCCGGGTGGCTTCAGCCGTCGCGCGCTCGGCCCGGGCGCCGGGGACGCGCTTCTTGCGGTGCTCGAAGGCCGCGCCGACGAAGGCGCGGAACAAGGGATGAGGTTCGAGCGGCCGCGACTTGAACTCCGGATGAAACTGACAGCCCAGAAACCAGGGATGGTCGCGGATCTCGACGATTTCGACATAGGTGCCGTCGGGGGTCTCGCCGGTCAGGTCCAGGCCGTGGGCGGTCAGTTCCTGCTCGTACTCGCGATTGAATTCGTACCGGTGGCGATGCCGCTCGGAAATCTCGAGCTGTCCGTAGGCCTGGTGCGCGAAGGAGTTGGGTTTGAGCTTCGCCGTCCACGCGCCGAGGCGCATCGTGCCGCCCAGCTCGTCAATGCCCCGCAGCTCGCGCAGCTTGTAAATCACCCGGTGCGGCGTGGCGGGGTCGAACTCGGTCGAATCCGCGCCCTTGAGCCCGCAGACGTTGCGCGCGTATTCGATGACCGCGCACTGCATTCCCAGGCAGATGCCGAAATACGGCACCTTCCGCGTGCGCGCATATTCGATGGCCTTCAACATTCCCGGGATGCCGCGCTTGCCGAAGCCCCCCGGGACGAGGATGGCATCGAGCTCGCCGAGCTGCGCTTCCCAATTGTCGCTTTCCAGCCCTTCGGCCTCCACCCAGATGAGGTTCACCTTGACGTGATGGGCGGCGCCCGCGTGGGCCAGCGCTTCATTGAGGCTTTTGTAGGAATCCTGAAATTCGACGTACTTGCCCACAATCCCGATGGCCACTTCACCCTGCGGGTTCTTGAGCCGGTGGACGAGATCCATCCACGGCCCCATGTCCCGCGCGGCGGTTTCCAGGCGCAGGCATTTCAGGATCTGCGTGTCGAGTCCCTCCGTCGCCAGCACCAGAGGCACTTCGTAAATGTGGTCCACGTCTTTTGCCGTGATCACCGCATCCTCCGACACACTGCAAAAGAGCGCGATCTTGGATTTCAGGTCCGGAGAAAGGTAGCGGTCCGTCCGGCAGAGCAGGATGTCCGGCTGAATACCGATCTCGCGCAGTTCCTTGACGGAATGCTGCGTCGGCTTGGTCTTCAGTTCGCCGGAAGCTCCGATAAAGGGCACGAGCGTCAAATGGATGAAGACGGAATTATCGCGGCCCAGTTCCTGCCGCATCTGGCGGATGGCTTCCAGAAAAGGCAGCGATTCGATGTCGCCCACGGTCCCGCCGACCTCGACGATCGCCACGTCCACTTCCGCGGCCACCTTCCGGATCGCCGACTTGATCTCGTTGGTGACGTGCGGGATGACCTGCACGGTCTTGCCGAGATAATCGCCGCGGCGTTCTTTGGTGATGATGGTCTCGTAGATGCGCCCCGCCGTGCAGTTGTTGTCGCGGGTCATGCGCGCGCGGGTGAAGCGCTCGTAATGGCCCAGGTCGAGATCGGTCTCCGCGCCGTCGTCGGTCACGAAGACCTCGCCGTGCTGGAAAGGGCTCATCGTGCCCGGGTCCACGTTGAGGTAGGGGTCGAACTTGAGGAGCGTCACTTTGAGCCCTCGCGCCTCGAGCAGACATCCAATCGAGGCGGAGGCGAGACCCTTGCCGAGCGAACTGACCACACCTCCCGTGACGAAGATGTACTTGGCACTCATACGCCTCCCTGACGATGATGTTCGGATTGGCCGTATCGTTCCAAAGGGCTGAGCCGCCGCCTTCTTCAAGGGGAAGGCTGGACGATTCGTTTGGACTCGTACCGACCGTCGGAAGAACGCTGGCAGGATTCGGTACGCGCAATTATCCTTCACGCCCGGCGGCCTTGTCAACGGTCAATCGCGCGGGTAACGGCGGCACCGGTGGAGGGACAAAAAAACGGCGGCCCGCCTTCCGTTCTTGCTTCCATCTTTGGCGAAGTGTGCTAGAATCTGGCTTGGCCGTTTCAGGGCGGAGGGCAGCGCCCGGGTTCTCCGGGCTTGTGGCCTCGACCCGACGAGGGTTCGAGTGATGGCACATCTTGCCCAACGAAACGCTTCACTGCTCACCCTGGGGGGAATAGGGCTTCTGTGCCTCCTGGCCTTGAGCGCGCGTCTGCCCGCCGCCGACGGAAAGCAGGAAGAGACTTCCCCTCCCGAACAGGGAACGTCGCACCTTTCGGTTCGAAAGCCCGCCATCCATGCCGCGCCGATTCAGGTCGACGTGACCATGGTCATCATCAACGTGACGGTAACCGACCCCTACGACCGCATCGTAACCGGCTTGGAACGCGGCAACTTCCAGGTGTACGACGAGAAGGTCGAGCAGGACATCCTCGCCTTCTCCACCGAAGATGCGCCCATTTCCGTCGGGCTGGTCTTTGACACCAGCGGCTCCATGGGGTCCAAGATTCATAAGGCCAAGGAGGCAGCGCTCCAGTTTTTCAAGACATCCAACCCTCAGGATGAGTTCATGCTCATCAGCTTCGCGGATCGGCCGAACCTCGTGGCGCCCTTCACTTCGAAGTACGAGAACGTTCAGGACCGGCTGATCTTCATCAAGGGGGGCGGGAAGACATCGCTGCTCGACGCGATTTACCTCGGACTGACGGAAATGAAGAAGGCCACGACCAGCCGCAAAGCCCTGCTGCTGATTTCCGACGGCGGCGACAACCACAGCCGCTATACCGAAAACGACCTGAAACGCGCCGTTCGGGAATCCGACGTGCAGATTTATTCCGTGGGAATCTTCGAGCCCCTGAGCGCCCGCGCGCGCACACCCGAGGAAGCGCGCGGCCCGGGGCTGCTTGCGGAGCTTTCGGAGGTTTCCGGCGGCCGGATGTTCAGCGTTGAAGACGCGAACGAATTACCTGATATTATGGAAAAAATTTCCGTCGAGCTGCGCAACCAGTATGTGATCGGCTACAAGCCTTCCAACCTCGTCCGCGACGGACGCTGGCGGCGGATCCGGCTGAAATTGAACCCGCCGAGGGGATTGCCTCCACTCCAGGTGTACGCGCGAACGGGATACTATGCTCCGACTCAGTAGGAAGCAGGCCAGAAAAAGAACCGCGCGGCTCGCCGCGGGGATGTGGGTCCTCTGCGCGGTCGGCGCCCTT
Source organism: uncultured Acidobacteriota bacterium (assembly GCA_964556705.1). Classification (GTDB taxonomy): domain Bacteria; phylum Acidobacteriota; class Terriglobia; order UBA7540; family UBA7540; genus CAZKXX01. The sequence continues at coordinate 1,660 of CAZKXX010000004.1, read as the reverse complement.
GCGTTCCTGCCGCTTCGCTCGCCGGACTCGGCCGCCCAGGAACGTCGCGGCGAATTCACGCTGAAGGTGGACGTCAACCTTGTCGTCCTGCACGCCTCGGTGCTCGACAAGAAAGGGCGCCAGGTCGACGGGCTCAAGGCGGAAAATTTCCGGGTCTATGAGGACGGCGTCCAGCAGCAGCTTTCGGTTTTCTCTCAGGCGGACATTCCCGTCACGATGGGCATCATCATTGACGACAGCGGCTCGATGCGTGACAAACGCTCGGCGGTCAACGCCGCCGCGGTCGCTTTCGTCAAGACCTCCAACCCGCAGGACGAAGTCTTCGTCGTCAACTTCAACGACGTCTATTACCTCGATACTCCGGGAGACTTCGCCGGCAACCTCGAAGAATTGAAGGCCGCGCTCGACAAGAGCCAGGCGCGCGGCGGCACCGCCCTCTACGACGCGCTCCACGCCTCGCTCGACCACCTCAAGCTGGGGACGCGCGACAAGAAGGTCCTGCTCGTCATCTCCGACGGCGAGGACAACGCCAGCCGTTATACGTTTGAAGAACTCATCCGTTACGCGCAGAAGTCGGACGCCACAATTCACGTCGTCGGCCTCCTGGGTGAGGAAGAGCCGGGCGGGCTGTTCAAGATTCGCCGCGGCAGCGCGCGGCGGGCGCAGAAGGTGCTCGACAAGATCGTGGAAGTCACGGGCGGCGCCTCCTACTATCCGCGTTCTCTGGACGAGGTCGAGGCCACCTGCCTCCAGATTGCGCACGACATCCGCAATCAGTACACGCTCGCCTACTACCCGACGAACACGGAGAAAGACGGCACCTTCCGCGCCGTTCGAGTCGAGGTTACCGACCCGCACAGCAAGTCGCGCCTGAACGTCCGCACCCGCACCGGCTATTACGCGCCGCGCCTCGACACTCCCGCCGTCGCCAAAGGCCAGTAGCGCGGGTCTGTTTTCCGACCCGCGGCCGTTGAGGCCGCACGTCGCAGACCAGAGCTGCGCTACGACGACTTGACCGAAATTTCTTTCAGGAAGCTCGTTCCCGCCGGAAGGTTCAATCCAAAATTCTCCGCCACGGTCGCGCCGATATCCGCGAGTGTCTGACGAGTCCCGAGGTTCGTCGCGCGCTTCACTGCGGCCCCCGCAGCGAGAACCGGGACGTATTCTCGCGAATGGTCGGTCGAAGGACCCCTCGGGTCGCAGCCGTGGTCGGCGGTCAGAATCAGCAAGTCGTTCGGGCGGAGCGCTGTGAGCAGTTCTGGAAGGAACTCATCCACTTCCTCGAGGGCGCGCGCGTAGCCGGGAATGTCCAGCCGGTGGCCGTAGAGCATGTCGAAGTCCACGAGGTTTGTGAAAATCAGGCCGCGTTTCGCCTCTCTCATCGCGGCCACCGTACTCTCCAGGGCTTTGAGGTTATTCTTTCCGGGCCAGTCGCGCGTAATGCCGCGATTCAGGAAAATGTCCGGGATTTTTCCCACCCCGTGGACCTCCAACCCTGCATCCTTGAGCACGTCGAGAAGCATGGGGCTCGGCGGCTCGACGGCGTAGTCGTGCCGTCGCTCGGTGCGCGTGAAGGCGCCGGGTTTGCCCAGAAACGGCCGTGCGATGACCCGCCCCACGCGATGCTCTACCTGGAGAATTGCGCGAGCGATTTCGCACA
>CAZKXX010000003.1:0-81108 GCA_964556705.1 uncultured Acidobacteriota bacterium | reverse complement strand
GGAATTGCAGATGCCCACCGTGGGACGGTCCTGGAACATCTGCGTCGTGAAACCTTCGGCGCGCAGGTAGGCGCGGTGAGTCCAGGACTGAAGATCGTTCGCTCCGAACCAGGCTCGGCTGCGAAGCGTGGAAGCGCCGTTGCCAAATGAGGCCATTTTCAGGGACCCCTTTCCGAAAAGATAATGATGGTGGCCGCCGCACGCCGGAGACGCGAGCGCGCCGGCCCGCGCGAGAGCTTATCACGGAACCAGATCGACTCATGGGCCGGGGCCGGCGAATCCCGGCGCAACGTTCTCCCCAGACCTTGGACGCCGGCCAAGCTTGGCCTCCCCCGGTGAGATTCTGCCGCTCGAGAGACTTGACTATGGTCATTGACCATGGTACAAGTGAGGCGCAATGGAGAAGATAGCCATTTCGAAATTCAAAGCAACCTGCCTGGCCGTACTGGAGCGCGTCCGGCGCACGCAGAAACCGATCCTCGTCACGAAGCGCGGCGAGCCCGTGGCGCAGGTGGTTCCGCCGCCTCCGCCGCCGCGTCCGAAAAACTGGATGGGAGATCTAGCCGGAAAGGTGCGCATCGTTGGGGACATTGTCGGTCCGGCAACCGAAGAGAGCGACTGGGACGTCCTCCGCGAATGAACCTCCTGCTGGACACTCACATTTGGATTTGGGCCCGGGCGGAACCCGCCCGACTGACCTCAGCAATCGCTCGCGCTCTCGATGACGGAGCCAACGAGCTTTGGCTGTCTCCTCTAAGCATCTGGGAGGTGCTGCTCCTGGCAAAAAAGGGGAGGCTCCCCGCAATGACTCCACCGGAAGAGTGGATTCCCGGCGCCCTGACCTCGTTTCCGATGAGAGAAGCTCCGGTAACTTCGGAGGTTGCGTTGGCGACGAGCAGGATTGAGTTGCCCCACCGCGACCCGGTGGACGTCCTACTCGCTGCAACGGCGCGAGTCTTTGACTTGACGCTCGTCAGCGCGGATGAGCGCATTCTCCAGGGACGAGGGTTCGAGGTCTTTCCCAACCGGTAGGCGCACGCACATCGCCGAAAGGAGTCCCCTTCAGGCGCTTCGCGGAGCGGTCCCGGACGGAATCCGGCGCGCCTCGCCTCCCGCATTCCCCAGCCGGAAGAGCGGAGCCACGCCTTGGGCGCGCGCCAGCAGCGTCTTCTCTTCCTCGGGCTTGAGCGGCGAGAACCGGCCGGCCACTTCGAGCGCCAGCCGGTAATACTTCTCATCGCCCGGAGGCACGGCCGCCGTGACGGGAAGCGAAAGGGTCCAGCGCAGCGCCAGCGCGGCTTCCTCTTCGAGCGCCGCGGGCTCGTACCAGCATTTCGGGAACGGGCGTTCCTCCTGCTTCATCGTCTCCGGCCAATGAGTCTTGGCCATGGCCTTCAGCGCCAGCAGGCCCATGCCCTTCTGGCGGGCGCGTTCCATCACCTGCGGCCCGAAAGTCGCCTGCGAGAACATCACGTAGTTGAAGGGGAAAAGGATGGTGTCGAAGTCGAAGCGCTCGATGGCGGCGAGCGCCGTTTCCACCGAATGGGCCGAGAATCCCAGGAAGCGCACCTTGCCGGCCTTTCGCGCGGCCAGGAAAGTTTCCATCGCGCCGCCCGGCGCGAGCGCCCGGTCGAGGTCTTCCATCGTCGTGAGCGCGTGGAGCTGGTAAAGGTCGAAGTGGTCGGTGCGCAGCCGCTTCAGCGAAGCGTGCAGTTCTTCTTCAGCGCCCGCCTTGTCGCGCTTCTGCGTCTTGCAGGCCAGAAAGACTTTCTTGCGGTAGGGCTCGAGCGCCGGGCCCAGACGCTCCTCGGCGTTGCCGTAACTCGGCGCCACGTCGAAATAGTTGATGCCGAGATCGTACGATTCGGCGACGATGTGGTTGGCGAACGACTGCGGAGTGTCGGTCACCACGATGCCGCCGAAACCGATGATGGAAAGCTCGACGCCCGTCTTCCCCAGCGCGCGTTTCGGAAATTCTCCCTCGACGGCTCTCGCCAGCGGCGCCAACGCCGGGTGCGCGGCCGCGAGTCCCGCGGCTGCGGTGCCCTTCTTCAGAAAATCGCGCCGATCCATAAATTCCTCCCGATGAGAACAGCCATCTCACGCGTCCTTGTATCTTACACCGCGCGCGGCGAGGGTCAACCGAAACCGGGCATCGCGGCTTGGCGTCCGCCTTCGCCACTCTTGGCCGCCAGGCGGGAGTCGAGTAAACTCACCCGGCGCCGATGACGATTCAAGCCCTTCGCCTCCACTGGGTGCGGGTCCCGCTCCACGAGCCGTTCCGCATTTCGAGCGGGGAGATTTCGGTCAAAGACGCGATCCTCGTCGAACTCGAAGCGGACGGCGCGACGGGCTGGGGCGAAGCCTCGCCCATGGCCGGAGCGTTTTACTCCGCCGAAACGCCGGAAAGCACCTGGGAGTTTTTGAGGTCGAAGCTGGTCCCGGCGTTTCTCGCTCGGCCCGAACTCGACCCGGAAAGATGCTGGGAACGTTTGGCGGAATTTCCGGGCGAGCCGTTCGCGAAAGCGGGTCTGGAAGGCGCCGTGTGGGACCTGCGCGCGCAACAGCTCGGTAGGCCGCTCTGGTTGTTGCTGGGCGGAACGAATCGTCCGGTGCCTTCGGGCGCCGCCATCGGCCTCTTTCCCACGGTCGAGGAACTGCTTGCGCGCGTCGAAAGGTTTCTCGGCGAAGGCTACCGGCGAGTCAAAATCAAAATCGAGCCGGGGCGTGATGTGGAACTCGTGCACGCGGTGCGCGAGCGTTTCGGCGGAATTCCTTTGATGGTGGACGCGAACGCGGCTTACGTCCCCGAGGATTTCCCGGTCTTTCAGGAACTCGACGGGTTCGGTCTGTTGATGATCGAGCAGCCGCTCGGGCGCGAAGCGCTCGAAGAGCACGCCGAACTCCAGCGCCGCCTCAAGACTCCCCTCTGCCTCGACGAGAGCGCCGAGAGCCTGGAGGCCGTTCGGAAAATCATCCGGCTCGGCAGCGGGCGGATTCTGAACATCAAGGTGCAGCGCATGGGCGGCCTCTGGCCCGCGCGGCTCGCTCACGACGCGGCGCAGGCGGCGGGACTGCCCTGCTGGCTGGGGACGATGCCCGAACTCGGCGTCGCTTCGATGCAGGGGCTGCACCTCGCAACGCTCCCGAACTTCACTTACCCCGCCGACGTCGAAGCCTCTTCGCGGTGGTTCGCGGGCGATATCGTCTCACCACCGATCAACATTACGGCCGAAGGGATGATTGCGCTCCCGCCCGGCGCGGGCATCGGCTGTCGCGTGGACCTGGACGCGGTCCGGGCCCGGCGCGTGCGTTTTGAGGAATTCTGAGCCGAGCGGGAACGAGACTTCAGATGGAATTCACCAGCCGCGGTGTGAGCCTCAGGCGGGTAACAAACGGCGTCTCGGAGGATTCCGCGAGATTGGGGGTCACCGGCTCGACGAGGGTGGCCAGCGCCTGGAACGACTCTTCGGCCTCGTGAAGTTCGGAAACGATCCGGTCGAGGCCTTCAACAGTTGCGCCTTCCGTGGGGCCCGATTCCGCGATCACCGCTGCGAAGCACAGCGCCATCCAGTGGGCCTCCATGGAGAGCCCGCGAAGCAACCCGAAAAGGTCTTCTTGGTTCATCGTTTCCGTCCCTGACGCGAGATTCCTTCGGCAAGATCCGCCAGCGCCGCGGCGCGCCCGGCGAACGAGACGAGGTCCTGCAAAGCGAGCTCCAGCGCCAGCCGGCGGAAGGGGTCGCGCGCCGCGGACTGCTGGAACATCTTCCGCGCCGCGAAGTGCATCGACTGCGCGCGCTCCCACAGGTCGTGCAGGTCGCGAGCAAGCTGCGGTCTGGTCATAGGTCACCCTCCGCGTCGCGGCGGCGCGCGGTGTTGGAGCGCGGGGATTTGTGCTAACCTGCGGAGTTTGGCCTCGCAAGGCCAGACGCCGGCTAATAACCGCGTCGTTTTTAGCACTTCAAACGAAATATGTCAAGTGTAAACTCCATGCCCGTTCGCGCCGCCCTCGCGGGAGCCATCCGCCAGCTCCGGCGTACGCTGGGCGAGACGCAGGAGGGGATGGCGCGCCGGCTGGGTTGCACGCTAAGCGGTTACATCCAGTGGGAGAAGGGGCGTCGCGTGCCCGGCGGCGAATGGATGCTGAAGTTGATGGCTCTCTGCCCGGACAGCCGCTCCCGCCGCCTGTTCGAGGAGCAAATCGGGTCCCGGCGCAAGCCCCCCGCCGAACGTGCCGCCCTTTCGCCCGCCGCGGTCCGCTCCGCCTCCACCACGCCCGAGCAGCGTCGGCAGGCGCGCGCCCTGGCCATCGAGGCGATCGAGATTCTGGCGGAACTCGGCGAACGCGGCTACCGTCCCGCCGACCAGAAACTGAAACGGCTCGCCGACGAGCTGAACCGGGTGGCCGGCGATTTCAGCCGCGCTGCCTCCCGTTCCAGCGGAAGATAGACTCCCGGAGGGAGAGCGAGGGGGAAGACACGCCGCGGCTCCGCGATTGACGATGCCTCCAGGCCAACGACACACCCGCACCAGATCCTTCCGCGGCGGCGCGACCGCATACGTCGCCTTCCTGCGCGGCATCAACGTGGGCGGCAGCAAGAAGATCCGCATGGCCGCCTTGCGGGACGCCGTGGCGTCGCTCGGCTTTCGGAGCGTCAAAACGCTTCTCGCCAGCGGCAACGTCCTCTTCGAGACTCGCGCCTCAAACGCTCGCGCGCTCACGAAGGCCATCGAGCGGAAGCTCCGGCGGACCTTCGAGTTCGAAGTGTGCGTCATCCTTCGCACTCGCCGCGCCCTCCAGCGGCTGCTGGCGGCCGACCCTTTTCGGAGCATCCGCGTTACGCCGCGAACCCGCCTCTTCGTGACTTTCCCGTCGGAAAAACCGAACATTCCGTTGAAGATTCCCTATCAGTCGCCCGACAAGAGTTTTCGAATCATTCGCAGAATCGGACAGGACGTCTGCTCCGTGCTGACGCTGGGGCCGCAATGGGCGCGCAATTTTCGCCAAATGGATATCCTCGAAAAGGCGTTCGGAAAAAGGATCACCACCCGCACCTGGAATACGGTCCGGAAGTGCGCGCAGGAGTGAGCCCCCGGCGTTCCCGACGGACCGACTGGTTTCCACGCGCACCGTGCGGTGATATCATCGGGAGCCTTGCGGGACTTTCTGAGGGCTGACTTCGCATGGCTCGGCTGACCACGGGAGAATGCCAGTGCCGGCTGTGGCAGGGGCTGATTCCCGCCGTGCCCGTCCCTTTTACGTCGCGGGGAGAAATCGACTTCGCGGCGCAGGAGCGCTACGTCGCCTGGATGGCGGGCCAGCCCATCGTGGGCGTCGCCGTCTGGGCGCACACGGGCCGCGGCCTGCACCTTTCGACCGCGCAGCGACGGGAGGTGCTCGACGCCTGGGTGCGCGGCCTGGGCTCGACGAAAGTGGTGATCGCGGGAGTCGGCGGGCTTCCCGAGAAGGCGGAGGATTTTTCCGCCTACGTCGCCTCGGCCGTCGGGATGGCGCGTGAAGCAATGGACGCCGGCGCGCACGCTTTCCTGCTCCATCCGCCGCGCCTTTTTCATCATGTCGGAAACAATCGGGAACTTGCGCTCACTTATCACAGGGAACTCGCGGCGACGGGCGTCCCGCAGTTTCTTTTCTACCTTTACGAGGCGGCGGGCGGGTTTCCCTATTCGCCGGGACTGCTGCGCGAACTGTTCGCGCTTCCGGAAGTGGCCGGAATCAAGCTCGCCACGCTCGACAGCGTGATGACCTATCAGAGCGTCGCGAACCTCGTCGCGCGCGAGTTTCCGCAAAAACTGCTCGTCACCGGCGAGGACCGATTTCTCGGTTATAGCCTGATGTGCGGCGCCAAGGCGGCGCTCATCGGCATGGGCGCGGCGTGCACATCCCTTCAGGCGCAGATGATGAAGGCGTTTTATGACGGCCGCGCGGCGGAATTTCTGGAGCTCTCGCGCGCCGCCGACCGGCTGAGTCAGGTCACGTTCATTCCGCCCCTGGAAGGCTACATCCGTCGAATGCTCTGGGCGCTCGTCCACCAGGGCGTCCTCGGGCGCGATTCCGCGCACGACCCGTGGGGGCCGGAACTCCCGGAAAGCGAGTTCGTCGCGCTCGGCGAAACCCTGCGCGAACTGGGTTGTATTTCCTGACCCGCGCCGTTACCATCGCCCCGCCGTGTGGGAATTTCTTCCACCCAGGATCCGACTGAAGGGCGAGCCGCGCCTTGAAGCGAACGTTGCGGCCCGGCTGCGCGAGGATTTCGAGAAATTCCGCGACGGCTTTCCTCGCCCTCTGGAAACCTGCGTCCGAGAAACCTACGGCCTCGATCTCGCGAGCGAATACGGCGGGCTGCCGCTCAAAAATCCTTTCGGAAAAGCTTCCGGACAGCTTTCGCTGGCGCGACATCAGATCGAAAAGGACGCGGAGGCGGGACTGGGGTTCGTCGTCCTGAAGACGGTGATCGCGCAGGACCGCTCCGGCGAGCAGATGATGCGCGAGTGGGCGATTCCGGAAACGCGCATGCTCGTCGAGCGCATCCGCGGCCGGAGCGGCGCGGAGGGCTGGACCGTCACCTGGAAAGGGCGCGGCTGGTTCGACACCTTCGAGGCTTACTGCCGGCTCTTTGCAGAAGGCCTCGGTCTCGGCGCGGAAGCGCGCATGCCCGTCGTCCCGTCGGTCAAGTACCATCTTCCCACGCCGGGCGAAGCTATCTGGAAAGTGGATGAGTACAACTTCACGACGCGCGCGCTGGTGGAAGTGTGGAGGCGGTATCATGCCGATGCGCCGATGCCGGTCGAAAAAGACTTCAGTCCCACGCTCGCCGGCTCGGAGCGCGCCGCGCAGCAGGCGAAAATCCTCGAATGGCTGGAAAAAGTGCCCGGGCTCATCCACGGCGCGGCGCCGGGGCGCGTTCGCGTGGGAATGAAAATCTTCAACACGATGTTCGAGGACGAGTTTCAGCTTCGCATGCTCGAGGTCGTCGAAGGCGCTCCGCAAGGGGGAGCGCGAGCGGATTTTATGATTTATGCCAACCGCCTTTTCGACCCCGCCAAGAGTTTCGAGGACAAGGTCGGCGTGGCCTACGGCGGGCCCGACTTGAGCGACCGCAACCTGGCGGCGCTTGAGCGATATCTGGAGCGCGGGCCGAGCCGCGCGGGATTGCCCGTGAGCGCGACGGGCGATATCCACTCTGGACGGCTCGCCGCCGAATACCTGATTCGCGGCGCGTCGAGCTTCCAGATGCACACGCTCTTTCAGTTGCCGGACGGCGAATTCGCGATGCGGGCGGGCGGCAAAACAGAAAAAGCGCTGCATCGCCTGCTCTTCGATCCGCGCGAAGGCTTCATCGCCTGGACGCTCGACTTGCGCAAGCGGTTCGGATGGCCGCGCGACGCCCCCGTGGCCGAGGCCGCGCGCTGGTGCCGCGCCAACTGGACGAGCGTGGTGGCGGAGATGCGCTGAAGGACGCTGGTGAGCCGCGTATGGATTTCCGCCTGCGGGTCATGACCGAAGCCGACGTTCCCGCCGGACTGCGCCTCAAGGATTTGGCGGGCTGGAACCAGACGCCGGAGGACTGGCGGCGGTTCCTCGGCGCGAGTCCGCAAGGCTGCTTCGTCGCCGAAGTGGACGGCAAGGTGGTGGGGACCGCGACCACGATCACCTATGAGAACCGTTTCGCGTGGATCGGTATGGTGCTCGTGGACCCGGAGTTCCGCGGGCGCGGCATCGGGACGCGCCTGCTCGAACGCACCATCGAATTTCTGGATGAGGCCGGCATTGCAACCCTGAAACTCGACGCGACGCCGCAGGGCAAGCCGATTTATGAGAAGCTGGGCTTCGTCACCGAATTCGAGATCGAGCGGTGGACGCTCGAACGCAGTGCCGGGGAGGAGACGGAAAGGGCCGCGGTGACCCATGAGCTCGACAACATTCTCGTCTGGGACCGCGAAATTTTCGGCGCCGACCGCCGCGCACTGCTGCGGTCGCTCCACCGCGACGCGCCCGAGTTCACGCTGACCGTCGAGCGGGGGCGAGAGCTTCTGGGATATACATTCGGCCGGCGCGGCTCGCGCGCCGACCATGTGGGCCCGTGGGTGGCGCGTGACGAGGCGGCGGCGCGCGAATTGTCCGGCGAGTTTCTTCGCCGCTCACAACGCGCGCGCGTCTTTGTGGACGCGGTCACACAAAATCCCTTCGCGCGCGCGCTGCTGCGGGAGAAAGGATTTGCCTTCGCGCGGCCGCTGACGCGCATGGTGCGCGGCCCGAACCGTTTTCCCGGCCGGCCGGAACTCTTCTGTGGCGTGCTGGGGCCGGAATTCGGCTGAAGCCTGGAAACCGGAAATTCGAAACTGGAAACTGGAAACCTGAGACAAGCCTCCGTGATGTAAGATTTTCTGCCAGTTTCTTGTTTCCAGTTTCCGGTTTCTACTCCTGTCGTCGGGGCGCACCTGACAATCGAAACCATGCCTGAAACTGTGGCTGCTCGATCCTCCCGCGTCTTCTACGGTTGGTGGATTACTTTCGCCGCCTTCCTCAATCTCTTCTTTACCGTGGGAATCGTTTATTACGGTTTTCCGGTTTTCTATCCCGCCGTCGCCGAGTCGCTGGGCTTCACGCGCGCGCAGGTGATGAAGGGGTTTTTCATCGGTTTCATCATCGTAGCGCCGCTTTTCGGGCTGCTGGCGGGGGCGATGATCGACCGCCTCGGGCCGCGCAAGGTCATCCGCATCGGCATCGCCTTCGTCGGTTTCTCACTCATCTTTCTGGGCACGGTCCAGACGCTCGGCGTTTATTACCTGCTGTGCATCCTTCAAGTCGTCGGGTACGTGCTGGCGGGCCCGATCCCGAACCAGGTCCTGGTCTCCAACTGGTTCCGGCGGATGCGCGGGCGGGCGATGGGGGTGGCGTATTTCGGTCTGGGGCTGGGCGGCGTGACCTCGACTTTTCTGGTGCCCTGGCTGATCGAGACATTCGGCTGGCGGCGCGCCTTCGAGGTGGTCGGCGCGATGATCCTGCTGGTCCTGTTCCCCATCGCCCAGTGGGTGACGCGTTCGTATCCGCGCGAGATGGGGATGGAACCCGACGGCGCGCCCGAGAATCCCGAAACGGCGGGCCGGCCGCTGGCGGGAATGCCCTACGGCGCCGCCGTGCGAACGAGGAACTTCTGGCTGCTGCTGGCGGGGACGTCGTTCATGCTGCTCACCATCGGCACGGTCATCGAACACCTCATCTTCTTTCTCACCGACCACGGCTACACGCGGATTGAAGCCTCTCGGGTCCTGCGCGCCCTGCTCATTTCCAGTCTCGCCGGGCGCATCGTGATGGGCTACTTCGCCGACCGCTTCAGCAAGAAGAACGTGATGGCGTTCAGCTACCTGCTGCTCGCGCTCTCGGTGCCGCTGCTGTTTCTTCCCGGCCAGCCGCCGGCCGTGTGGGGGTTCGCCCTCGTGTTCGGCTTTGCGATGGGCGCCGATTACATGCTGATCCCGCTGGTGACGGCGGAGTGTTTCGGGCTCGCGTCGCTCGGAAAGCTCCTGGCCACGATCATCATGGTGTATTCGGTCGGGCAGTTTCTCGGCCCCGTGCTGGCCGGGAGCATCTACGACTCGCTGCGCTCCTACGACCTCGCCTGGACGGTGGTGACCGCCACGGGCGTGCTGGGCGCCTTCGCCGTCTACGGGATTTCAACTCCGCGGGAAAGCTGAGGGAAAATGGAGGAGGCCGGGCGGACCGCGCGGGGCGGGGCCTACTTGCTCTTCATGACGTACACACCGTCCCAGACGCCTTCGGGCGGCTCCATCACCAGTTCGCGACAGCGCCGCAGCATGATGTGCGTCGGACGGTCGGAAGGATAGTCGCGCAACAGGGCTTCAAACATCTCGATGGCCGCTTCCCACCGCCCGGCGCGATAGGCTTCGAGGGCCTGCTGAAAGCGCGTGATGAGATCTTCGAAACCGCGCCCTTCTTCGGCGGTGGCCAGCAGTTCGTAAATCTTCACCGGGCGCATCTTCCCCTTCACGCGAATGAAGTCGAGTTCGCGGGCGACCATCGACCCGCGCACGGCCTGGTACGTCGTCTCGCTGATGACGAGGTGCGTGCCGAACTGCTTGTTGATGCCTTCCAGGCGCGAGGCCAGGTTCACGTTGTCGCCCATGATGGTGAAATTGAAGCGGCGGCGCGAGCCCATGTTGCCGACCAGCATGGGGCCGGTGTTGATGCCGATGCCGATTTCCATGCGCGGGCGCCCTTCGGCCTCCCAGGCGACGCGCAGTTTATCCAGAATTTTCAGCATCTCGAGGCCGGCGCGGCAGGCGCGCTCGGCGTGGTCGGGCTGCGGATAAGGCGCGCCCCAGAAAGCCATGATGGCGTCGCCGATGTATTTGTCGAGCGTTCCCCAGTGGCGGAAGATGGTGTCGGTCATCTCCGAAAGGTACTCGTTCAGCCACTTGACGAGCTCACTCGGCGTCAGACCTTCCGAAATCGTCGTAAAGCCGCGGATATCGCTGAACAGCGCGGTCAGTTCCCTTTCTTCTCCGCCCAACTGGAGCAGTTCGGGCCGTTCGAGCAACTGATTGATGACGCTGGGGGCGACGTATTGCTGGAAGGCGCCGTGCACCTTCTTCTTTTCGCGCTCCTCGAAGAAAAACCGGTAACTGACGATGGCCGCGTAATTCACGGTCAGCGTGGCCGTGGGAAGAAACGCCGCGATCCAGATCTGTTCGGTCGCGAAGAGATAGTAGGTCAGCCAGAGGAAGAGGCCGAGGAGAACCACCAGCACGCCCGTGGCGCGCACGGAGGGAACAACGGTGAGCAGCGCACCGGCGCCCAGGCTGAAGAGGAGAAGGAAGGCCATATCCATCAGGTTTTCGCGCAGCCCGCGGCGGATGAAGTTTCCCTTCAGAACGTTGTCAATGAAATTGGCGTGGACCTCGACGCCCGGGTAGGCCTGCGTCTGAAAGGGCGTCACGGCCATATCGGCGATGCCCGTGGCGGTGGGGCCGATCAGGACGAGCCGGTCCTTCAGCAGTTCGGGGGAAGTTTTTCGCTGAACCACGTCCGCGAGCGAATAGGTGGGGAAGGTTTCGACCGGCCCGTGGAAGTCGATCTGGACGAACCCCTCGGGGTCGGTCGGAATGCTCGTCTCGCCGATGTCGATGCGCTCCAGACCGTTGGGGTTGAAAACCACCCGGACCTCATCCAGCGGGAGGTCAAGATAGGCCAGAATCGCGGCGATATCGAGTGAGGGATAGAACTGGTCGCCGAAGCGGATGATCGTCGAGGCGCGGCGCACGACGCCGTCGGCATCGGGTAGAACGTTAAAGTAGCCGAAATTCTTGGCGAAGAACGACAGTTCCGCGAGGTTGGGGGAAAGGCCGGGGTAGGTCGGCGGGCCGCCGGGACGGTTCGGCACGTAGTACTGCTCATTGATGATCTGCGGGTACGCCTGGAAAGAAAGAAGGTCCGCAAATTCCTTCACGCGCTCGGGGTCCTGACTGGCCGTTTCTTTCTCGGGCATGAAGAAATAGCCCAGGACGACGTTATCGAAGCGCTCGAGCGCCGCGGCGAATTTGCGGTCGTTATCCGCGTCCTCCTCGAGTCGGCGGAGCGAAGCGAGGTAGCGCGGATCGCGACTGGCGGGGGGGACTTCCTTCTCGTACCGCTCGCGAAGCTCGCGCACGGCCAGCAGGGCGGAGTTCTGGTCGGGCTGGGGGAAGTTGACGTCGAAGGCCACCACGCGCGCGCCCGCTTCGCGCAGATAGTCCACCGCGTCGGCGAAGTGGCTGCGAGGAAACGGCCAGCGCCCGAGCACGTCCTGGCTCTTCTGATCGATGGCCACGATGACCACGCGGTAGCTGGGGTCCTTTTCACCACGCAGTTGGAAACGCATGTCGAGCGTGCGCAGTTCGATCGTGGCCAGGAAGCGGAGGGCCGGGTGGGGAACGCCGCCCAGGTAGAGGGCGATATAAACGGCAAGGCTCAGGACACAGACGAGGATGCTGATCAGGAGCCCGCCACGATGACGGCGCGCAGCCTTGGCGAGAGATTCCCGTGACTTGAGCCATGCCTGACGCATGCGTCAGATTTTACTCAATGCAGCGGCATTCCGTCAGGGTGGGGGAAATGGCATCGATGGTATCCAGAACACTCCCCGTAACACCGGCCGCGGCGTTGGCGGCGGCGGCCGCCTGGTTCGCGGCGTCGGCGGCCGCCGCCGCGGCGGCGGCCGCCTGTCCGGCCGTGGCCCCGGCCGCTCCGGCCGCGGTGACTGCGTCGCCAGCGGTGGAAGCCGCCACGCCCCCCAAGACCCCCGAGGCGCCGCTCGCCACTGTCGTCACCGTCTGGGTTGCGAGCGAGCCCAGTTGTCCCGGAGTCGTCACCAGGGTCTGAGTCAACTGGTTCACCTGGGCCACCAGACCGGAGATGGGCTCGCCCGCGCTGGTCTGGCTGATCAGGTTTTGAAACTCCGAACTCGATGTTGGGGCAGGCGCGCTGGGCGGCCCGTTCTGGGGAACGGTGGTGGACTGTCCCGCCTGCAAGGTCACCTGTCCCACGATGGCCGGGTTGATGTTCTGCACCGTCAAAACGCCTTCGAGGCAGTACACGCGCGTCAGTTGCTGAAACGCTTCAATGAAGAAGATCGTGCCGACGACACCGATGACGGCCGTCTGCGTGCGCACCTGGAAGCTTCCTCCGGCCTGGGTGCGCTTCACAACCTCTCCGCGCAGGCGCCCCAGGCGCAGCTCCACCTCGGTTTGCTGCGTCTGCGGGTCGTGACGCGTAACGCGCATGCTGGAGCGCGCCCCGATGTTCAGAAACGAGCCGTCGTCGAGCGCAATGCGCACCCGGCCTCGCTGGAGGGTTCGGACCACATCTTCCCAATTCACAATGTCTTTGAGCCGGAGCTGGACCTCGGCAGTTTGTCCCTCGCGCTGAATCACGTGTTCGGGAATGCCGTGGGAGACGGCTCCCGCTCTCTGCCCGGCCTGCTGGGCGGGGCGTGCGGCGAGCGTCAGCGTTTCACCCGGGGCCACCAGCCGTCGCGCGCGCGCCGGCCCGAGCAGCTCCACGCGGCCCTGCTGGGCCACGACCGCCGTGCCGCCGTTGACATAGGCGATCCGGCAGATGGCGGGGAATGCGCCTTTGCTTTCCACGAGAACCGACCCTTCCGGAAGCTTGACCTGAGCGCTCCGGCCCTTCTGAGTGCGCACCACGAGCGCCCCTCGCCGAAGCTCGATCAGCCGGGAGGAATCCGGCGCCAAGACCGCTTCACTGTTCTCAGCCAGCGTGGCGACGGACCCAGCTTTGAAGTTGACCGTGGCCACCGCGCCGCTCGACGTGGCCAGCACGTCCCCGGCGAAGGCGACAGTGCTGGCGGGAACCGGTTGCCGGTCGATCCTCACCGCACCTTTCGAAATCACGAGCCCCACCGGTCGGTGTCGCTCGCGGAGGCCGTCGGCCTGGACCAGGTTCACTCCCGCCACCACCGCCGCCAACAGCACCATCGTGATCTTTCGACCGAGCATCGAAGTCCTCCCCTTAGTCCACTTCTCCGCGCGAGTTCAGGCCCTGCCGGAGGTCCGCGGCCCTCGGGCTGCAAGTGCCGTGGACGCCGGTCTCAGTTGTCGTACCCGCGGTGTCCATCGCGCGCCAGCGCCGTTCCACTGCGTCCCGCCTCAGTTCACCGTCAGCGACAGCTCGGTGGAGCTCTCGAACGTGCCGCCTTCGGGGTTGGCCTCATCCGGCGCGATGGTGTACGAACCGGTCACCGTCAGCGAGCTCGTTCCCGGCGGCGTGCCGCCCGACGAGAGATTCAACGCACCGCCCCCGCCGCAAGCCGCCCAGAGCAGCACCGCCGCCAGCACGGACGCCAGCGCAAGTCGCGCCTGACGCCGGCGGAGCGCCGTCCAGGCCGCCACAAGCCCAAGGAGTAGCGCGCTCGTCGCAAGCCACGGGAGACGGATCGGTGGCACGATCGGCCCTCCGCCAGGAGGTGTTGTCATCGCCCGCCCGGTCGTCCGCACCCGCACCTTCACGTTGGCGAGGTTCAAGCCGTCCAGGGTGACCTGCGACGGCTCGACCGTGCAGGTCGCTCCCCGCGGCGCGCCCGAGCAGCTCAGCCGCACTGTTCCCGTCAGCCCGTTCACCGGCCGCAGGGACACCGCGTACTCGGCTGTGCCGCCAGCCGCCACCGTGGCCGACTGCGGGAAAGCGGAGAAGTCGAAGCTCGAGAAGATCACCGAAACCGCCACCGCCGCCGTGCGGAATTCGCTGACCGCTTGGACCGTGAAGTTCAGCCGGTCGCCGGCCACGTTGCGCAGGTTCGAGACGCGTAAATCGCTCGATCCGCTGGGCGCAATGACGGAGGGCGAGAACTCGCACGCCGCCGGGTTCTCCAGCGAGCAGGAGAGCTCGATGGGCACGGGCGAGCAGCTCGGCGATTTGTCCGCAATCGTGAACCGCGTCGCGTTCGTCCCCTTCACCAACGCCCGGCGCAGGCCGTTCGTCTCCAGGCCGCAGGGCGGCGTGCCTTTGCCGGAAAGCGCTACGGTATGCGGGCTGTCCAGCACGTCGGTGGTGACCGCCAGCGTCGCCCCGAACTCGCCGACTTCCACGGGATGAAACTTGATGCTGATGAGGCAGCTTTCTCCCGGCGCCAGGCTCAGCGGGCAGTCGTTGGTCTGCGAAAACAGGGACGAGTCGATCGAAATCCCCAGAATCGCCAGCAGGCCTGCGCCGTTGTTCGTCAGCGTCACATCCTTCGACGGGCAGTCGAGGTCGAGCGGATTGCCCGGGAAATGGACGCTCGTCGGCGAAACGAGAACGGTGGAAATTCCCTCCCCGAGTAAGTCCACGACGTCCGGGTTGCTGCTCGCGTTCGAAACGATCTCGAAAGCGCCTTCCTGAAGCCCGGCCAGCGTGGGAGCAAAGGTGACTTGAATCTGGCAGCTCGCCTCCGGCTCCACGGACGCGCCGCAGTCATGGGTCAGCGCGAAGTCCCCGGAGGTCACGGCGATGCTCGTGATCTCCAACGACAGGTCGCCGGTGTTCGAAAGCGTCACCGTCATCGGGTCGCTCGTCGCGCCGACGAGGGTATCCGGGAATTCCACGAAGGTCGGCACCAGGTTGACGACAGGGCCGACGGCGTCCACAAGGATGGCCACGAAGCCGTCTCGAACACCGCCGAAGTTCGGCTCGAAGGCGGTTTCCTCGGTGATCGGAAAGTCTCCCTCCGTCGTTCCGCCCACATAAACGTCGCCCACGTCGTTGAGCGCCAGGCCGAGGGCTTGGTCATGCGAGCTCCCGCCGAGAAGTGTGGAGAAATCGAGTGCGGCGCCGTCGGGCGAGAACTTGGTGACGAATGCGTCGTCGCCGCCCCCGGGAGACGCCTGGCTCGGTGAAACAACCGGGAAGGAGACGCCGCTCGTTGTGGCTCCTGCGACATGCGCGGACCCGGCCTCGTCCACGGCGATGGCCAACCCCTGGTCAAAGCCGCCTCCTCCCAGAAATGTCGAATAGACAAGCGCCGTCCCCGAAGAATCCACTTTCGTCACGAAGGCGTCCGCGTTGGCCGAGTCGCCGTTGTAACTCGTGTCGAAGGAACCGGGCACGGTGGGAAAGTCGGACGAAAACGTCTGTCCCGTCATGTAGGCATTTCCCGACGCGTCCACGGCGATGGCATTTCCGAAGTCGCCGGAGCTTCCGCCCAGATAGGTCGAATACTCGAGGAAGAGGCCGTCCATGTTGATCTTCGCCACGAAGGCGTCAAATCCGGCGGCATGATCGGGCTGGATCGGATTCACCGTGGGGAAGTCCGTGGAGTCGGTGGACCCGGTTACGTACAAGTCCCCGAACGCGTCCCGGGCGATTCCGCCGGCTCGATCATCGCCCGAACCGCCGAGAAAGTCGGAAAACGCCAGGAACACGACCGACCCGCTCTCGACGACTTGCGCCACGAAGGCATCCTGCGGTCCGCCGCCAAAGCCCTGCTGGAGGTCCGAAGCCACGCCAGGAAAGTCCTCCGCCGAGCTGGTTGTTCCCGTGATAAACGCGTTGCCGGAATCGTCCGCGGCGATCGCTCTGCCCGAGTCCTCTCCGCTGCCGCCCAGGAAGCTCGAATAGACCAGATCGCTGCCGTTGGGCAACAATTTGGCGACAAAGGCATCGAACGACCCGCCTCCATAGGTGTTCTGAAAAGCGTTTGCTCGGGGAAAGTCGGTCGAGTTCGTCGCCCCCGTCACAGACGCGTGGCCGTTCGAATCCACGGTAAGACCGTTGACCGATTCGGTCCCGCTTCCTCCGAGGAACGTCGAGTAGATGAGCGTGGCTCCGTCCGGAGTGAACTTGGTCACAAACCCTTCCGAGGTGCCGCCGAACGAAGGGTCCACCGCGCCCTGTAATGGGAAATCGTCCGAGAAGGTCTGGCCCGCGGCGAAGAAGTTGCCCGAGCCATCCACGGCCAGGGCATTGACGGAATCATGGTTGTTCCCACCCAGGTACGTCGCGTAAAGCAGGAACGGGTCAATCACCAGCGCGCGCGCGGGGTCGTAGGAGGCAAGCTGGAAGGAAATTTCAAATTGAGGATTGATGATTGCTGGTTGTCGATTTTCGAGTTTTGATTTTCGCGCCTGCCTGCGCAGGCCGGTTTCGAGTTTCGAGTTTCCAGGTTCCTCGCGCAGCGCGCGCAACGCGAACCCGCCGTCCACCACTTCCCGCCGCCCATCCGCCGCAAGCTGATAGATGAGCGGCTTGCGGAAACGCACTTCGCCGGTTTCGAGCGCGATCACCAGGTCGCCGTTCGCGTCCACCCTCACCGATTGATGATTGGCGATTGATGATTGAAGATTGCCGCTGCCCGATTTTCGAGTTTCGAGCCCGCCTGCGCGGGCAGGTTTCGAATTTCCGCTTTCCGCCGCGCCAGCGGGCGTCTCAATTTCCATGCGAATCATCGACGGGTCCGCGCCCGGCACCACGATGAAGTCATACTGAAGCTGTCCCTGGTTGCCGTAATAGACCAGATCGATTCCTGGCCAGACGCTCTCGTACCGGACCTTCGCGAAGGTCTCGATATTCCTCCGCCACTTTGCGGGGTCGTTGCCGCGGAAGTAATTCACTTTCCCGGGAAGCAGGTCCTCACCGTGGACCTTCGCCTCGGGATTTGCGCCGAGCAGCCGCAGACGGACAAACTCCGAGATTGGGGATTGGGAGTCGGCGGGTGGCGAATCTGCCCGTTTCGGACCTCCGCTTTCGCCGCGGCCCGCGCGGAGCGTCACGACGGCCCCTTCCGCGGTCAGATACACGGTGTAACCGCGCCCGCGCGCCAGAAATTTCACCTGCGCGTCCGTTTGCCCGCGATTCGGCTCGAAGCTCAAGGGCAGCGCGGACATGTTCCCGGCGAGTCGCAGCGCGGCGCGGCTCGGGGTGGCCGGCTCGGCCGGGCGCGGGGATGAAGTCCGTTCACCGGCTTTGGCCGCGAGGCCCGTCGCCGCCAGAATTGCGGTGAGGAACGCGAGGCTGAAGACAGAAAGGGACGTGGGCGCGAGCGCGCGTCGCCGCGATTGCATGAAGCCCTCCGATGGGAACCGGCAAGATCTCTGCCACAAGGTCTTGGGCTCTCGATTTAGCATCGAGAATCGTTTGATGTCAATTGGAAAAGGTGCGCTCAACCGCTCGTTCAGGCTTGGCGCTTTTGACCGAGTGAGAATCCTGCAACGAGGAGCGGACAGGAATTGCCAAGCGAGGCAGCGGGCGGGGCCGGAGCTACGGCTCGACGGGCAATTCACGATTCCGGCCCCACTCGGCCCACGACGCGTCGTACATCCGCAGTCGTTCGAAGCCCAGCAGGCGCAGCACGAAGTAGAGGTTCGCCGCGCGCATTCCGCGCTCGCAGTAAACCACCGCTTCCTGCCCGCGCCGCACGCCCGCTTCGGCGAGCAGCTTTTCGAGCTCTCCCGCGCCGAGAAACGTTTTCACTTCACCCGAGGCCAGCACTTCGGTCCATTCCAGATGCGCCGCGCCGGGGATGTGTCCGCCGCCGGGTGTGTCCGACTTCCCGCCGCCGTACTCCGCCGCCGAGCGCGCGTCAAGAAATTTCACTTTCGGATTCTTCAGTTGAGCGCGAATCCAATCCGAAGTGGCGATCCGGTTGAGGTTCGGTCGAAGCTGGAAGTTTCCGGCCGCAACGGTCGGAGTGTTGTTCGTCAGCGCGCGGCCCTCGCCCTTCCACTTCCCGATTCCGCCGTTCAGGACACGAACCTGCGAGTGCCCGAAGAATTCCAGCACGTAGAACACCCGCGCCGCGTAGCGGTTCCCGTGGTCGTCATAGACGATGACGCGGGAATCGTGGTTGATCCCGGCCTCCCGGAAAAGTTCGGCGGCGTGTTCGAGCGGCAGCGGAAGACCTTGCTGGTTCGCCGCCAGGTCGTCCGTCGCCGCCGCGGGCAAGTTCACCGCGCCCGGCAAATGCTCCTGCTGATATTCGTGCGGCGGCCGCGCGTCGAGCACGCGCACTTTCGGATTGTTGAGCACGCGCGCCAGTTCGTCGGTTTCGATCAGCAGCCCCGCGTTGGCGTACTTCTCCGCCCGCGCGGGCGCCACGAAGGCGAGCAGCACACCCAGGACGATTCCCGCTGACCGTCGTTTCGTTCGAGCCATGTTCCCTCCCGTGCGCCTCACGCTGCCCAGGCTACGCCGCGGGCGGCTTGGGCGCGGGCGGCGGCAAATCACGCGCCTCAACTTCCGACTGGAATCCCACCTTCTTGTGGCTGCCGTCGCAGAACGGCTTGTTCTCTGAGTGCCCGCAGCGGCACAAACTGATCACCGTCCGCCCGCCCAGGCCGAACGCTTTCCCGTTCAGATCGCAGATTTCAAAATCGCCTTCCACTCGCAACGACCCGTTCCGATTCACCGTGATTTTCGTTCCCGCCAAGTGTTCGCTCCTTCGAGTGAGGTAACACGGCCATCCCAGTCGTGTCTTGCTGCGTCCCCCTGCCCCAGGCAACAGAAGCAGGCGCGTGCGATTTCGTTTGGGGCGTACCACGGCCCTCTTGGCCGTGCCGCACGGGCTGGGAAGCCCGTACCGCTCGATACACCGCAATTCAAATCGGCTTCACCAGCACCAGAATCAGAATACCCAGAAACAGCAGCGCAATCACGCTGTGATAGGCGACGCACTCGCTCCGCCGCAGCCGCGCCTCGCCCGCCACCAGCGACTTCGTCCGCAGGTGAACGATCGCATGCAGCCCGGCGAGCATCGCCACCAGAAACAGCTTGGCCCACAGCCAGTCGGCGTGGAAGTAATACTGGCGATTCGTGAAGATCAAAAAAAGTCCGGTCACGAGCACGATCGCGCCGCCGGGCAAAGCCAGTCCTTTCAGGAGCTTCATCTCCATGCGGCCCAGCACGCGGCCGCCGTCCTCGGAAGTCTCCTGCGTGTGCGCGGAGAGCAGGTTCGTGACGATCAGCAGTCCGCCCATCCAGAACACCATGCCGACGAGATGAAACACCAGCAACCAGGCCGTCATGCGCAGTCACCTCGAGTCGTATCGGACGTTGTCATTCTGAGCTCTTCGCCGACTGTCACTCTAAGCCCTTCGTTTGTCATCCTGAGCGAAGCGAAGGATCTCTGCATTTCGCTCAGGCTAAACTCCGCGAAGAATTCCTGCCTTCGCGACATTACCAAAATGCAGAGGTCCTTCGTCGTCCCGATCCCGCTGTGCGCGAGTCGGGGCCCCTCAGGATGACAGCGTCATCGATCTTTCGGCACCCTGATAAAACCCTGGGCCGACGTCCTCACTCTGCACGCAGGCTCGCCCTCCGTGTTGACATCCCCGCGCTCCTTCAGGGACAATGGGCGCGGAAACCTTTCCGAGCCCGGAGCGCACGGATGACCGAATACTATATCCCGGTCGGCGAAGTGGTGAAAGCGGAGCCGAAGTCGAAAGGGATTTCGACCCCGCGCAAAAAGAAGCCCAAAGAGCTCGCCGTCATCACCGAATGCTGCACGGGCTGCGCCGGCTCGCCCGCCTGCGTCCCTTACTGCCCCGTCGAGGATTGCATGTACTGGGTCCCCGACGAGGACCACCCGCCCTTCGGCCGCATCGAAGTGGACCCCGTCCTCTGCATCGGGTGCAAGAAGTGTACCTCGAAAGGCCCCGACGGCGCCTTCCTCGACGGCTGCCCCTGGGACGCCATCGAAATGATCCCCACCGAAGAAGTCGAGTCCCGCCTCGGCATCAAGTTCGAGCTGTAGCGGCGATTTTACATCGCCATCCCAACGCCGCCGGACGACCAACCCTTCCTCGACGGCTGCCCCCGAGATGCCATCGAAATGGTCCCCACCGAGGAAGCGGAAGCAAGGTTGGGGATTAAGTTCACAATCTAGTTCTATCGGCCGGAAGCTTGTTGACTGCGTACAGGCGCGGCCAAGCACGGGTATAAAAACGTGCTCCAGTCATCGCCCCTTAAGCCGGGCACAAAGTAGCTGAAGCGATCTCGCAAGGAGGTGAATTGCCGACCTGAGTTCGCGAAGAACTCGATGCCAGACGAAAAGCTTACGTTCAGCGTGTTCCTAAACACGACTACGAAATCAAACTGCCAATTTCTTCCGCGCGAGCCTTACGAGGCAATCATAGGTATTACAAACGGCATCGGTCGCGGTGTGGATTTCATCTACCACCCTATGAAACCTCTCTGGGGCGTCAAGCTCCCACTCAGGCGGGACAGTCTGACGGTCTTCCTTGCTGGTGGGAATTGTATACTTCGCGAGAACAATCAGAAGAGTCTGACAACTCATTCTGAATTTCTGCCGGGCCCTCTCCAGTTCCAGGTCGAGGAATTCGTGGTCAGGCCCCTCACGTTCATGCACGAAGACTTCAATGTCCCTCAGGCAGTTCCAGTCAAATGAGAAACCGGCAAAATTGCGCGTCCTGAGAAACTTGATTGACCCATTGCTCGGCACGATTTCCAGAAATTCGCGTAGCGTTTTCTTGTCAGCCTCTGCCCGCAAGTGCGGTTGCGTGGCGGCGGGGCTCAGATGCTTTCCTTCAGCCACGAGCCTGTACAGCTTGGCGCGTGCCGATTTCACTTCGCGGAGTGTGTAATTCTTGTGCTGCTTGGTCTTCGAATCGAAAAGGCTGTGGTGATCGAGACACATGAAGGAGAGGTTGTCTTCCGCTGCGTTAGTCCGGTTGCCGTCCAAGTGGGCGATCTGTCCCAACTTTTCAGTGAGGTCCCCGCTGAGGTGGAAACAGAGCGCACATCGGCGGGCACTCTTGGCCAGAACCGTAGTCTCCACATCAGAGTGCGTCCGTTTCCGGGGCAATTTCTTTGTCATTCAAATCGCCCGCTCGCGCAAAATCGTTGTGCCCATGTACCTCTCCTCTAAGTCTGCGGATATTGCTCGGTTCATTCGACAAACCAGAGGCCCAGGGAATCAGCTGGCGCCGCGCGGGGATTGCTAAGAAGCAGCAGCCGTCGCCAGCGCGGGCATCTCGTCCCACGTCCGGCCTCCGAGCAGCCGCCCTGATTGCTTCTTCCTCGTCCCGCCCCACTGCTTGAAAAAGAAGGGAACACCCGCCCGCAGGCATTGATC
Organism: uncultured Acidobacteriota bacterium; assembly: GCA_964556705.1. Classification (GTDB taxonomy): domain Bacteria; phylum Acidobacteriota; class Terriglobia; order UBA7540; family UBA7540; genus CAZKXX01. Next base: position 59,504 of record CAZKXX010000003.1, on the reverse strand, counting down.
GCGAATGTCGGACACCCATGCAGGGTCCATCGGCCGAGCGCCGGGCCCCGACTCGCCGCCCACAATCACCCAGTCGATACCTTCGAGATTCAAGCTGGGGAGCCGACCCAACAGAGGTTCCAGAGAAAGGAATTTGACCATCGCGCCCGTCTGGCGAAGGTGCTCGATGCGGAAAACATAATCTAGATTCTCGACGCTCACGCCCATCCAGATGTGCGGCTTCCAGGGAAGCATCGAAGAGAGCTCCAGCAGGCGCTCGGAGCGTTTCGTCAGAATTTGATACCGATGCCAGTCGGCCCGGCACATCACGTCAAAGGTCTTGAGGATGAATTCCACGGGCACAGCCTTGTGGAACAGATCGCTCATGGAGTTTACGAAGATGGTCTGGGGCTTCTTCCACTTGAGCGGCAGTTCGAGCGCGATTTCATGCAGGGTCAACTTGAAGCCCTTGGCGTAATTCGGCTGGCCCATCGCCTGGAGCCGCAACGCCATCCGCTCCGCGTAGCAGTGCTTGCACCCCGGACTGATCTTGGTGCAACCCGTGAGCGGGTTCCACGTGGATTCCGTCCACTCGATGGCCGATGACTGTGCCATTTCCACCTCACTCACCAAACGAAAAAGACGTCTGGCTCGTACTGTATTTAAGAACCTCGTCCCACAAACCGTACGCAAGCGGATGTCGTGAGAACAAGGCCAGTCGGTAAAGCGGAAGGTTCTTCTCGCCGGAACGAACCTGCCTCATCTTGTCCCACGGCATTGGCAGGTGGCCCAGTCTTTCCATCTGTCTCGAATATTCTTCAGCAAGATAGCGAGGGAAACTTGTCCCCTGACTCTCTGCGATTTTCCACTTTTCGCGCCACTCGCGCAATCCCAGGAAATCTTCGACCTTTGTATTTTCGGGCCGGAGGTAACGCTCAAGGTTCCGGTTTGCATCCATGTGGACGGCAAGCAGAAAGAGAAAATCCATATAGAACGAGGAAAGCCTTTGGACCGTCGAAAATCGAATCGAAATGTCGTACGGGTCCACGAAGCAAAAGGACAGCACGCCGCGATCTTTCGATGGGATAGGAATCTTTGCGCAGATTTTTTCCACTTCATCATTGCAGTCACCGGGGACAAATTCGACGTCAGATTTCGGAAAGTACCGTGCCACGCGCTTTTCCAGGGCGCTCAAAGAAGCGGAGTCGTTTTCACAAAAGATGTATTTGTCGAACGGATCAGGAACGCTCAAAGCCAAGAGCGGCGAGCCTGCCATAATGCGATTCGCACCTCGAACACGGGCCAGGCCCGGTCCGGCATATAGATCGATGTAAACTCGGACGGGCCATTTGTTCTTCATCGCGGTTGAGAAAAGTCGGTCATACAAGCCCACAAGAGCGTATTTGTCTTCTACCCAAGCTCCCACGTCGCAACATGGAAGTCCATCGTCGCAAAATGTGATTTCACTCATGTCAGCCTGTTCTTCCCGCGCACGGTAAGGTTAGCTAGCGAGATAACGGTAATATGGAGAGAAACAGAAGACAAGAGGATTCAAAACAGTGAGCACAGCATACTTTGCAGAGAAACTTGAGAGGGACCGACCGCTGCTACAGCTTAGGCGGACTGCGTTCGCGGATGGCCTTCGCGGTGAGGCGGGCCTGGTGGGGGATGCGGTTGGAGAGGCCGGGGGCGCCGCGCGTGAAGCGTTCGACGTCTTCCAAATCTTCCGCGGTGCCGACGAGGTAGAGCGCGCGGAGCGATTCCCACACCTGCTCTTCCCCCGGCTCGACGCGCACCAGCAGCTCGCCCGCGCGGACGCGCTCGCCCTTGGCCGCGCGGAAACCTTCGAGCCGCCCGCCGGCCGGAGTCACCACGTCCACGCGCTGGTCGGGCGCCGTCTCGATGCGCGCCACGATGCTGCCCGAGCGCACCGCGTCGTCGTCCTTCAAGCGATAGACGATCTCGCCCGACGCGGGCGCAGAAATTTCCTGCGGGCGCAGCATGGCGCGCAGTTCGTCGCGGCCGGAGGCGTCGCCGAAGCGCACCAGCGCCAGTGCGGCGTTCCAGCGCACCATCGTTTCGGGATCGTCGAGCATTCCGCGGAGCGCGGCGCGGAACTCTTCGGCGCGGTTGTCCTGTCCCATCGTCCAGGCGGCCATCGAGCGCAACTGCGGCTCGGGGTGGCCGGCGAGGGCGATGATCTTCGGATACCACTGGCGCGCCGCCGCGTCGCCGCGCGCCATGCGCTCCGCCGCCTTTGAGAGCGCGTGCTGCGTGTCGCGCGACTTGCGCGTGTCGGAGAGATAGCGGCCGATATCGCGGTCGGAAAGCTCGCGCCCGAACCACGTCTGGTACCAGAAAAGGTAGGTGACGAAGACCAGCAGGACGGGGACGAGAACCAGGATCACGTTGGCGCGCCGGTTCGCGCGCTCGAGCGGAGACCTCTGACCGCTCGTGGCCGAGCCGGTCGCATCGACTGCGGAGGATGAATCGCGCGCCGCCTCCTTGACGTGAAGAAGAGGTTTCATCGAACCCCGCTGAAAAAGCCATTATACTCGACCGGCGCATTCAGCCGATAGACCGCCGCGCCGGATGCGGCCGCGTTGCGGGAATGGCGACGGTCAAGACGCTGTTTTCAATCTCGGTAACAGCGCGAGATTGGGCTTGAAAGTGCGCTCATCGCTCCGGAGAATAGGGTGCGACACCGGAGAACTGCGGCAGAGGATTCCACTCTCGTTCCGGAACGAGGCGGCGGCAGGCAGTCGTGAATCGGATACCGGGTCCGCAAACGGGCCAGAGAATCATGACGGGAACTCTCGAAAGAATCGCGACCCGGGTTTCGTTTCGCCGCTCAGGCTTCCCAACGAAATTCACCCGCGCGCTCTTGTTGACGGTGCTGGTCACGCCGATTTTCTGCGTCGGCGCCTTCGCTCAGGAACGGAAAAGCAAAACGGCGACCACCTCGGCCCAAACACCTGCCGGCCAGGGCGCTCGCAAAGCCGACGCGCCTTCGGCCGCGCCGCCCGCCGCGGAGGAGCCCGAGCCTCCGCCGAAGCCCGCCTTCGAGCGCAAGGTTTACACGGGACAGAGCGGGACGACGCGGTATTCGCGCCTGGAAGAAATCGAACGCAAGACGACGCCCGACGGTGAGGTGGAAATCGAACGCGTGCGCGCGCCTTCTTACGCGGGCGACCGGCGCGTGCTCCAGGAGCGCGAAATCCGCACGCGCAAGCTGCCGGACGGAACGATCGAGAAGGAATACATCCTGAAAAATCCCGACGGCTCGAACCGCCTGGTGCCGATCGAGATTATTCGGGAGCGGATTCGCACCGAAGGCGACACCACCCGGGTGGAGCGCGAGGTGCAGAAGCCCGACCTCAGCGGCCGCTGGCAGACGACGCGGCGCGAACGCGTCGAGGAATCGGGGCCTGAAGAGGCGCGCGAGCGCCGGCGCGAAGTCGAGCAACCGGACGTCGCGGGCGGCTGGAAAGTGACCGAGCGCGAGACGACCACGGAACGCGTGGAGGAAGGCGCGAAGCAGGTCCGCTCGGTGCGCCAGGTTCCCGACGCGCGCGGGCGGCTGGCCGACTACGAAGTGCGCGAGGAGCGCTCGACCCGCCTGAGCGACCGCGACGTGAACGAAGTGACGGTGAAGCGGCGCGACTTGCAGGGCACCGAAGGGCGCATCTTTCAGCTCGTGGAGCGGACCGTCACGGAAAGTCACGGGACGGCTGAGGGCAAAACCGTTTCGCGGTCGGTGACCGAGTCCGACCTGGTGGCGGGCGGCGCTTCGCGAAACCTGAGTTCGAGCCGGCCCGTCGTGGTGGAAGAGCGCGTCGAGGAAGAAACGACGCGCCCCGACGGCACGAGCGAGCGCACGGTGGAGGTCAAGGCGCGCGGCGCGGCCAGTTCCGAATTGCGTCCGTCGCATCGCGTGGTGCAGTCGGTGGACCGCGAAGGCCGCGTGCGCGAAATCTTCATTCCCGCGGATTGAGGTTTCACGGGAAACCGCAAGCTCGAAGGGCCCGCGGCGGGGCCGAAGGGAAGGCTTGCATCGCGGACCCATGTGAGGTAAAAGCACGGTCAACGCCTGCGTGCCGGAAGACCACCCCAGCGGCCGGCGCGAGAGAGGCCGTTCCAGTCCGACGAGGCTCTTTGTGAGACTGAAGTTCTGGGGAGTTCGCGGTTCCACTCCCACTCCCGAGCGCAGGAACTCCCATTACGGCGGCAACACGCCCTGCCTGGAAGTGCGCCTGGACAACGGCACGCTGATCATCCTCGACTGCGGCAGCGGGCTGCGCGCGCTCGGCAAGAGCCTGGCGCGCGAATTCGGCGGCCGCCCCATCGTCGCTTACGTTTTTCTCTCCCATTTTCACTGGGACCACATTCAGGGCATCCCGTTTTTCCTGCCCCTCTATCAAGCCGGCAACTCGATCTTCTTCCATTCGGTCTCGCACAAAGCACACGAGCTCGAGGCCGCGGTGGAAGGGCAGATGATCACGCCGTATTTCCCCGTGGATATGAGTGTGATGGCTTCGACGCGCGGCTTTTACGATTTCGGAACAGACCCCATCAACATCAACGACGCCATCATCACCACCGCGCCGATGAACCACCCGCAGGGCTGCGTCGCTTATCGGATCGAAGCCGACGGCGGCACGCTGGTCTACGCCACGGACACCGAACCGGGCTCGGAAGAGCACGACCGCAACGTCCGCGAGCTTGCCCGCGGCGCCGACGTCTTCATCTACGATTGCCAGTACACGCCGGAAGAACTCAACGGGGCGAAGCGGGGGTGGGGTCACAGCACGTGGACGGAGGGCGTGAAAGTGGCCAAAGAAGCCGGCGTCGGGAAATTCGTGCTGTTTCACCACGACCCGGACCACGACGACCACTTCGTGGCCGGCCTCGTCGCGCAGGCGCAGAAGAAATTCCGCCATTCGATCGGCGCCGCCGAAGGAATGGTTTTGGAAATCCCGCCACGGCCTGGCCCCGTCCGCACGCGCCCGAGTCGGCCGCGGCGCCCCCGCGCCAGGACGCGCAAGCGCCGCTGAGGCGCGCGGGCGCATCCCGCCGCGTGCATTTCATCCAGCACCAGCCGAAAGCGGAAGCGAGCCGCGGCGCGCGCGGCTCACACGATGTGCCCCACGCAGCTCCCGCGGAGGTCAAAGACGCGATCCTGCCGAATCAGAAATAACTGATTCCCCGTGTCGAGGGCGAAGACTTTCTGATTTTCGATCTTTCCGAAGGGTTCATGCTTCGTATTGTAATACATCCCCTCGAACATATAGCCGACCCAGGTATCCGTCGCATAATCGTACACATACTGCTTGGGCGCCGAGGCGCGGCTGAAGCGCGTGGTGGCGGGGAACCGCAGGCGCAGCCGGTTCATGTGCGGGCCGAGCGAGCTGATGTTCTGGATGGTGGCCGTGGATTCAAATCCTTCTTCGGGCGCCGCCACGCGCACCTGCCCGCCCCGTTCAACCGGAATGCTCGCCGTCAGCAGCACGCACATGCCGGAGGGGCTGGCGTCCGCCGTCACGGTTTCCTCGTCGAACGTCGAGCCGTCAGGCAGCGTCCCCGTCAGGCGCACGGGCACGGGAATGTTCCAGCGGCGATCCTTGCGCTTGTTCTGGATTTCCTCTTCGGAGGAGTCGTTGGGATAGAAGCTCATGACCTCACTTCGCGAAGGAGGTGGTGAGAGGAACGAGCTGACCTTCCGGAGGCCCGTGAAGTCGCCGCCTTCACCCACCTCCGAACTTCATCGCCTCGGCGAGCGGTCGCCCGCGCGCGGCGCCTCAGGCCGGAGCGGCCGCGCTCGGGTCCACGCCGAACGACGCCAGCGCTTTCCCGAGGTCGTCATAAATCTCGAAGACCGAGCTGAGCCGCGTGATCTGCAACACGTCGTAGATGCGCTTGGTCAGATGCAGAAGCTTGACCGCGCCGTCCTTGCGCACGGCCGTGTTGTAAGTGCGCAGGATCGCCCCGATTCCCGTGCTGTCGATGAAATTGACCTGGGCGAAATCGAGAAGGATCTGCGACTCGCCCTCCTCGAACATCCGGTTGATCGTTTCGGTCAGCAGCTCGGTATCCTTGCCGGCCACAATCGTGCCTTTCATTTGAACGTGCACGACCGGCCCGACCTTGGAATGAGCCAACTGAAGCGCCATGAGCGATGACCCTGAGGAAAGCGCCCGAACCGAAAACTGCCGCCGACAGCTTAAAAGAAGTCGGGGTTTGACGCAACCCCACATTCGGTTGAACCCCACGCTGACACTGCCGGGCGTCCCTGGGCTTTCGGCTCGCGGGAGGCCCCGGGGGCGCGGGAACCGGCTATTCGGGGGGCAGGGAGAGCGGGATGCCCACCAGCACTTTGACGCGCACGGGAGTGCCGTCGGCCTCGGCGGGCCGGAACTCCCACTTCTTCAGTGCGTCGAGCGCCGGCCGGTTGAGGAGCGGGTTGGGGCTCTGAATGACGCGTGTGCTCTCGACGCGCCCTTCCCCGCTAATTTCGCCATAAACGACGACGAGTTTCCCGAGGTTGCGCGCCACCACATCGCGGGGAAATTCCGGGGTCTCTTTGGTGATGGGGTAGGGCGCCACCACCTCTCCGCCCAGGCGAATCGAGCCCGCCGACGCGCCGCTCCCCGAGGGCCCCCGCATCTGCGCGTACTGGAGGATCCAAGAAGGCGCGCGCGTGGGCGAATGAGTCATCTCAATATAGACGGTGAAGACCGACTCGTTGCGGAAGATTCCGTAATCGCGCAGCCCGCCGCCGCTCGAGGCGGTGGAAGTAACGGTCATGCCGTAGCTGGGCCGCGGTCCCGGGTCGGCGGGAGTCCGGCTGCCGCCCGGCGCGCCCGTGCGGCCTGCGGTCGTTCCACCCGCGATGGAGATTCCCTCAAACGGCCCGCTGCCGGCGCCCGAGCCCGCGCCGCTTCCCGTCCCCGTGCCGGTTCCAGTTCCCGAGCCGCGTCCGGGGCCGCTGCCGGAGCCCGCGCCCGTCCCGACGCCCGTGCCCGAACCGCCCGCTCCGGAACCGACACCAGATCCTTCACCTGAACCTCTTCCCGCTCCGATCCCGCCGCCTGTCCCGCCACCGCTCCCCGGGCCGCTGCCACCGCCCGAGCCTGCCTGCGCAGGCAGGCCATCTCCGCTGCCCGCGATTCCAGGGCCCGTTCCTGTTCCTCCCGCGCCGGTCCCGCCGGGCCCGCTTCCCGGCCCGGAACCGCTCGCGCCGCTTCCCGTGCCAGTTCCTGGCCCTGCTCCGGCGGCGCCAGCGGCTGAAGAAGCTGAAGGATCCCCTTGGGCCGACGCGCCCGGCGCGCCGGCCTGCGCAGGCGTGCCGAGTCCGGAGCCGGCAAGGTTCGGCTCAGGACCCATGGCGAACTGCCCTCGCGCCTCACCCTCCGGAACCTGAGGCCGTTCCTCGGGCGGTGCCGGAAAAGGACTCAGGGCCAGCAGTGTCCGGTCGTCGGTGCCGCGCGGGTCGGACGAAAGGTTCAACTCCGGAGCTGCCGGGTCGGGCTCCGCGGCGGCCCGGTTCAATTGCGGAATGACCGGCTTGACCTCCGTCTTCGGACGCGGAGGCAGGTTCGGCATCGAGGTCTCAACCGGCGCGACGGGGAGGGACAGCTTCGGCTCCGCGGGGAGCGGCGCCGGCGCTGCGGCGCGGATGGAGAGCGGGACGCGCTGCGGTTGGAGGCGCGCCTGAAGCTGCGGCGCCTCCGGCGTCGGCTCGAGTTCAACTTTGACCTTCGGAATCAGCGCCGGCGGCGCGGGAGTCTTGCGCCGCATCTGCACCAGATTGGGCATCGGCACAGGGACTTTCAATTCCGGCGCTTTCGGAATGTCGGGTTGAAGGATCGTCTGGATGCGGTTCGTGGGGCGTGGAGGATTGGAGACCACGGGCTGCGGCGCCGGATAGACCAGCCCGCGCGTGCCTGCGTGCGCAGGCAGGCCGCTCGCGCCCTCGCGAGGAGCGGAAGGACGGCCCGCACGCTGGCCGGCCCCACCGCCCGATTTTCCGCCCGGTCGCCCGCCGCCTTCCTTCCCGCCTCCCAGCGCCGGAAGCGAATAGGTCAGTTTCGTATCGAGCCACTGGCGTTCATACTCGCGCTTCCGTTCGGGCACCGACGAAGGCAGCACGGCGGGAACGACAAAGATGAGGACCAGGATGATTTCATGAAGAATCGAAGAGTAGAGGATCCCCCGGCCGGGCAGCGCGCCCCGGCCCAGGTCAGCGTAAGGAACGTTGAGCGCCTTTGAAGTGACGACGATTCTCGGGGGACATCTGACGCAAGCCCTGAGGTTGCGGAAAAATTCGCCCAGGCGCGACGGAGGGTTCGTCAGGTAAGGACCGAAAATTGTTGACGCGCTGCTGGCTTTCAAAATATCTGCTCACGACTTTCGCAACACGGGTCTCGTTTTTCCTGAACCGCGGCGTGCTTGTTGCGCGGATCTTTTTTCCCGAGCCATGGGATCAAAAAGCCGCAGGTCGAAGAAGAGCAGCCCTGCGCTACCGCAATAGTGTCGCCTTCAGAATATTGAACACCAAGTTGGGGTCGAGCACCATCGTAATGTTCGGGTTTCCCTGCATGGCCAACTGGTCGGTGATGATGTGTCCCTGAACGCGCGTCTGCGAACCCGGCGTTCCCTGAAACTGCACGAAAGCCCGATAGGTGGTGGGGTAGCCGGGCGAGCAGTCGGGAGAATTCGGGCAGTTGTGAAGGTAAATCGTTCCGGCGAGCATCAGTCCCCCGCCGCCTGACAATGTTGACTGTCCGCGGGCGTCTCCATTGGCGCGGTCCTGGAAGAAGAGCATCCTTCGGTGCTCGCCGAGCGGGTCGCCATAAGGCCCCGAACACACGCCGAGAAGCACATTGCCCTCGAAACTTGCCGGCGGGGGCGGGCTGGAAGGAGTCCCGGCCGGACAGGTGATGGGTGGCGAAGTTGCAGAACCCGCGGGAATATACGAATCCACCGCCCGGCCGCCATACGTGCCCGCGTTCGATCCAAAGAACGACGAGCCAAAGTTAGTGCCGCCCGAAAAGTAGAACATGGTCCCGTCTCCGTTCCCGGTTACCGTGCTCGGCCGGACCACCCCCTCACTGGTGACGACGAACGCGGCCCGACACGCACCGGTGACCGCGGGCCAGCCGGGGCAGGGTCCCTTCCCGCACGCCCAACCGCCCGAATTGGAGGGATTCCCCCATTCCCAAAATCCCGGCAGATCAGGCCAGGACGTCGAGTAGGACGCCGGCGCGATGTAATAGATCCCGGGATCGAAGATCGCCGTATATCCTTCCACGTGGATGGGACGGTCGTAAAACCCCGGCTGGTACCGAATACACCCGGTTGTGGCAAGCGGCCCCCTATATTTCAGGAGTCCGTCATTGGGGTCAATGAAGGTATTTCCTGTGGCATCAGGACACCCAAACTGGCCATAGGCCACCGCCGTCGGCAGAGGAGCGGCAGATGGCACCGGCGGTGGCGGAGTCATCGCGAAGGGGTCGGCGATGGGCGCCGCCGGAGTCTGCCAGCTTCCTGTGGCTCCGGGAAGGAAACCCGGAGGGGCGGGACTCTGTCCCGAAAAGCTTCCGAAGCGGCTGCCCGAAAAATTCGGACCGCCTTGGCTGAGGTCAATCAGGTTGTTGTTGTTGCCGCACTGATTCGAGGAGGCGGCCGTGGTGGCGGCGCAGTTGGCCAGATTGCCCGGAAAAGTGGGATCCGAATTCGAGTTAACCTGAACGCTTTTGTCAGGACCTCCGATGATGCGCAGTGAGGCGTTGCCGGTGATCACGAAGGCCTGCGAACAGACGGGATTCAGCACAATGATGGGGATGGGAGCTTTCGCCTGTTGCAACCCGCACTCGGCAAAGGCGCGGACGTCGGAAGCGCGCGTGCCGGTGATGAGGGAAGCGAACGTCAGGGGGACTCGGTCCACCACGTCCACGCGCAGGAAGGGCACCGGAGCCAGTTCCGAGGGAGGCGGCGTGGCACCTGTGACGGCCCCTGGGAAGCTGACCGTCACTTCGTTGGAGGCCGCGTCGGCCACCAGGCCCGTGCCGTCATAGCCGTTCAACGCGGCATACCGGCAGGGGGTGGCGCTCGGCGAGGAGGCGCAATCGAAATTTATCCCCGGTGCAAAGCCCGGGCCGGGCGGGATAGCGCCGTTGGCGATGTAAAGCACATCCATGATTCCGGCCTGGCAGGCGGCGTCGGCGGCGCCCTGGGCCATCTGCCGGTGGAACCACAGATTCGTCATGTCCACGGCAAAGCCCATGAACCCCATCAGGAACAGCGCCAGCGCCAGGACGACGAAGACGCTCACCTGCCCGCGGTCGTCGGGCCGCCTCGGCCAAAACCCCTTGCCTCTGCTTCGCCTGGTCATCCGCCGCATCATCTTGCCCTCTCTCCTGCACTAATTCACGATTCGCCCTTCGGCCGCCGAGCGCAGCGTCGGCTTGAAAGGCAGCGCTGTATAAGGAACGAATACGTAAGCCACTTCAACGCGCACTCGCGACGGGGGCTCACTCGAGTTGTCGGGATAACTGACGGTTACGTTGATGGCCGAGATATCGTGAAAGGAAAAAGTCGCGTACTCCTTCACCTTGTCCACCACCCTCTGCGCGGAGGGGTCTGGATTCGTGCACTTGTCGGAAGGGTTCGGCCCGCTGCAATTGATGTTTCCTCCGCCGTGAACGATTGCGTAGCGCACCCCTTCCTTGGCGGCGTCGGAAAGGACATTCATGGTGTGCACGATCATGATGATTTCCCATGTCGCGAAGATGAGGAAGAGGACCGTCAGGATCGCGAGCGCGAACTCGATTTGAACGGCGCCCTTCGGCTCGGTGCTGCCGAGCCGCGCGCGCCGCTTCGATCTCCCTGGCCGGGCGTTGCTTCGCACGATGCCCTCTCTCACTGCATGGCCCGCATGGAAACCTGGCGGTGAAACCGCAACTGGGGCACCAGGCTCAGCGGGATGGACCCCCCGGGCGTGGGCAGCTCGAAGGGCGGGATCAACGGATCGACCTCATAGACCACGTCCACGCGATGCAGGACGAAGAAGGGAGCCTCGGGGTCCGACGCCGGGGTGAACGTTTCGGTCCCGGAACCGTACTGCGCGCAGTTTGCCTTCTGGCTGCTCCCCGTGCCGCTGAGCCCCAAAGTGGTCGAACAAACTTGCACGCGGGCATTCGCCCAGCCGGGAAGGACGCCTTTGATGTCCTGATACGTGAGATAACTGACCGAGGTGTTGGAAGAGGGCGGCCCGGCCGGAGGCAGTTCGAGCTGAGACGGCGTCGCCGCCCCCACAATGGAATACTGCACGCCCATGCGTGGCGCGGCAGCCAGGTTCACGGCCACGAAAAAGAAATACCCGAAGTTGATGGCGTTGAAGACGAGGAGCAGAAGGATGGGCAACAGCAGCGCGGTTTCGAGCAGGCTCTGCCCCCACTCCCCGATGACTTCGATCCTGTTTCTGGCCCTGACCATCATGCCGTCGTCGCCCGGGCAGCCCTGCCAGCCGTCCGACGTCCTGTGGGTTTGAGTCATCCGATGATATGCCCGGCGAGCGGGTTCGTCAAGGCAATCCGAAGGGACAGGCGGGAAAGTCTCACCCAGCTGACTCATACTGTAATTCAGAATTTCGATTCCGTAATTCACTGATAAATATACCTGCTCCGTTGCCCAATCTGCGTTTTGTCGTTTGATTCCCGCACTTTAAGGCACTTCCGTCGGACCAGAGTTCCACATCCACTTGCACGCAAGGTGGGTTCCAGTCGGGACCTCGAAATCAGGTGGATTTGGCGAGCAGAATATCGTCCTAACTTATTCATTCTCTGAGTTTTAGCTTAAAATTGTCGGAAGGCTCAACGACCTGATTCGTGCACGCTGTGGCGATTTCGTAACACATTGGCGCCCGGAGTGTGTACAATCGGCCCCGAAACGCTCCGAGGGACGCGGGACTTTCATCCCACAGGCCTTCCTCCTCGGATGCCGGTTAAAGCGGCGGAATTCACAATGGCCGAAACCCACGCGACTGATCGCCGCCTCCTGATCGTGGACCCGCAACCGCGTTTCACGCTCGTTCTGAAGAGCGTGTTGGGACGCGGGTACCTGGTGGACCACGTAACGTCGATTCAGCAGGGCATTGCGCGCCTGCGCGACGGCGATGTGGACGTGGTGCTGTTGAACTGGGACTGGCCCGCCACGCCGCGCGAAGAAGGCGAGTCCTGCGCGACGCTGCTCAAGGAGGCGGCGGGGCTGCCGGTGGCGATCCCGGTCCTCACCTACACGGCCGATGCACGCCGGAAGACGGCGATGGAAATCGTCCATCAAGGGGCTTTCGACGTCTTCACGCAGCCGCTCGATGTGCTGGAACTGAAACTGGTGGTGGACCGCGCGCATCGGCTGGTAACGCTCGAGCGGTCGCTCGCGGAAGCGCGCGGGGAGAGTTCCCTGGGGCGGATTCCGGGTCTGGTGGGAAACAGCAAGCCGATGCAGCGGGTCTATGACCTGATTCACAAGGTCGCCGGCGTCTCGACGACCGTGTTGATCACCGGCGAAAGCGGCACGGGCAAGGAAGTGGTGGCGCATGCCGTCCACCGCCTGAGCCCGCGCGCGCGCCAGCCCTTCATGGCCTTTTCACCCTCGGCGTTTCCGGAAACGCTCATCGAAGACGAATTGTTCGGGCACGAGAAGGGCGCGTTCACGGGGGCGCTGCAATCGCGCCGCGGGCGTTTCGAGGAAGCCAAGGGCGGCACGGTCTTTCTCGACGAGATCGGCGATTTGAGCGCGCCGATGCAGGTGAAGCTGCTGCGCGTGCTCCAGGAGCGCGTGGTCGAGCGGCTGGGCTCGAGCGCTCCTGTTCCCGTGGACGTGCGGCTGATTCTGGCCACGCACAAAAACCTCGAGCAAATGGTGAGCCAGGGAACGTTCCGGCAGGACCTCTACTTCCGTATCTCCGTCTTCCGGATCGACCTGCCGCCGCTGCGCGAGCGGCGCGAGGACATCGCGCTGCTGGCCGACTTCTTCTGCCGGCAGTTCGCCGAGACCCACGGCAAGAACGTGCGGGGCGTGACGCCGGGCTTCCTGAGCGCGCTGCTGCGGCACGAGTGGCCGGGAAACGTCCGCGAGTTGCAGAACGTCATCGAGCGCAGCCTGATTCTGGCCGAAGGGCCGCGTCTGCGCACGCAGGACCTGCCGCCGGAGTTCCGCCGGCTCGCCGTGCCTTCCAGGGCCGCCTCCGGGTCGTTCCACGAGGCGTCGCGGCAGTTCAAGCGCGAGATCGTCCTCGCCGCCTTGCGCGCCCACGGCGGAAACAAGCTGCGCGCCGCGCGCGACCTGCACATCAGCCGCTCCTATCTCCACCGCCTGCTCAAGCAGCTCGATATCCCCGCCGAAGAGGAGGAGACGCTTGTCGAGTAGCGCCTCCTTCCGACTGAGGAGATAAGCGCGGATGCTCGTCGCAGCCTCCCGCAAACTCTTCGCGTTTCCCGTCATGCTGGCTTCCATCGTCGTCCTCTGGGTGTACCTCGCCGCCGGCCACGGCGTCGGAGACCCGGACATCTGGTGGCATCTGAAGAACGCGGAGCACCTCTTCCAGAACGGACGGCTGCCGGATTCGGACCTGTTCTCGTTCACCATGGCCGGGCATCCGTGGGTCAATCACGAATGGCTCGCCGAAATTCCGTACTATCTCGCCTGGCGGGCCGGCGGGCTGACGGGCCTCTACGTTCTCTTCCTTCTGCTTCTCATCGTGATTCTGCTCGGGAACTTCTACTGGGCGTTCCGGACCAGCGGCAACCTGAAGGGCGCGTTTCTGGTCGGATGCTATTCGGTCCTGCTGGCGGCGGTATCGTTCGGCCCGCGCATGATTCTCTTCGGTTATCTCGCGATGCTCCTCCTGCTGCTGCTCCTCTGGCGCGAGCGCACCTCGGGCGACGCTCCGCTCTGGACGATGCCGCTGATCTTCTGTTTCTGGATCAATTGTCACGCCTCGTGGCTGTTCGGATTTATCCTGCTGGCGATCTTCATGGTCTCGGGGCTGTGGGAAGGAAGCTGGGGGCGCGTGGAAGCCCGCCGTTGGTCGCGCCGGCAGTTCCGGCGGCTGCTGGCCTACGGCGGCGTCTCAGTCGCCGCGCTGTTCGTCAACCCCATCGGCTACCGTCTCGTCTTCTACCCCTTCGAATTCATCTTTGAGCAGAAGTTGAACGTCGCGAGCATCGACGAGTGGGCGTCGGTCAATTTCCACGACGCGCGCGGGAAGGTGGTCCTGGCGTTCCTGGCCGCGCTGTTCCTCGGCGCGCTCTTGCGCAATTGCCGCTGGAAACTGGAAGAGGTGTTGCTTGCCGGTCTGGGGATCTACCTCGGGCTGACGCACATCCGGTTTCTTTTTCTCGCGGCGCTCGTGACGGCTCCCTTCGCGGCGCGGTTGCTTGACCTGGTTCCGCCCTACCGGCCGGAGATCGACAAGGCCGCGATCAATGCCGTCATCCTCGCGGGCGTTCTGACGGTCGTCGTCGCGCGTTTCCCTTCCGAGGCGAAACTCCAGAGGGACGTCGAGCAGCGCTATCCCGAGGCCGCGCTGCGCTACATGGAGCAGCAGGGAATCCGCGGGCGCACGTTTCACGACTACGTCTGGGGCGGCTACCTCGTCTGGCGGGCCCCCTGGATGAAAACCTTTGTGGATGGGCGCACCGACATCTTTGAAACCGGCGGCGTTCTCAAGGACTATCTCGATGTCCTGGCGCTGAAGGATTCCTTCGCGGTCCTCGACCGCCATCGGATTGATTTCGTCATGGCTCGCACCGACAGCCGGCTCGCGTATCTCGTCGAGAACTCGGAAAACTGGAAGCTGACTTATCGGGACGAGGTGACGAGCCTGTACGAGCGCGCGCGACCGATCTCGACCCAGCCGGCGTCGCAAGCCGGGCTGGTCGGCGCCGGAGCCGCCGCGGACGCGCGCCCCTGATTCGAGCATGTCTGCTCCTTCTCCGGTCACCGCAGAAGCCGCCGAGCCCGCGCTTTCCCCAAGCGCGAAGCCGCTGCTCGTGGCGCTGGCGTTTCTCCTCATCACCCCCTTTGCCCTCTGGAACCTTTCGACGTGGCCCGCCCGGCTTCGCTATCCCGGAGAATTGGCGATGATCGAAGGAATGCGACTCGCGGAGATGAAACATCTGCGGGAGGGCGTTCCCGTGTACGCACCCGCCTCACCGGAACGCTTCGACGCGATGATTTACGGGCCGCTCTACTATCTCCTCGGCGCGCGTTTGATTGACCCTGAACAGCCCGCCTATTTTCCGCTGCGACTGTTGGGGACGCTCGCGACGCTGGCGCTGGCGGCGAGCTGCTCGCTGCTGGCTTTCTGGCTGAGCCGGAGGCTTCTCGCCGCTGCTCTCGCTCCGCTGCTCGTCCTCGCCTACGGGTTTGTCAGCCTGCAAGGAATTTCGGCGCGAAGCGATATGGTGGCGCTGGTCGTTTCCTTCACCGGGTTTCTCCTGGCCTTTCGCTTTCGTGACGAAGCCGGACTGCACGCCTCGATTCCGTTTTTCCTCGCGGCTCTTTTCTACAAACCTCAGTTCATTGCCGCCCCCGCGGCGGTGCTGGTGTGGCTGTTAGTCGAGCGCCGCTTCCGCCGTGCGGCACAGTTTGCCGGCCTGATGACGGTGGGGGCCGTGGCGCTCCTGGCCCTTTTCCAATACATCGTATTCGCCGGCCAGGATTTCTGGCTGCACCTGGTCGAATACAACCTGCTTCCGTTTACCCTGAACCGGCTCGGCTACGCCGTGCTCCTGACCGCAGTCCTCTTCATCGTCCCCGCGCTTCTGGCGCTGGAATTTCTGCGAAGAAGCCGCGACCGGCTTCTGCTGACTTATCTGCTTTTCGTCATTCCCTTCACCATCTTCAGCCTGGCGAAGGAGGGCAGCGCTTCGAACTACTATCTGGAGCTGGTGGCGGTGCTCGCGCCGCCCATCGCAGCCCTCGCGGCTCAGAGCGTTTCAAATTCCCTTCGCGCGGCGGAAGTCCTGGTCCTGCTCGTTGTCGCGCTGCTGGCGGGAACTCGTCTCGCGTCGTTCCCTCCTCAGCCGGACGATTTCGCTCGAGACCGCAAGGCACAGGAATTTCTCCGACGGAACTTCGTTCCGGGTACGCTGGCGCTGGGGGTTCATTCGGGCGACTTGGTCCGCGCGGGATTGCGCACGCCGATTTCGGATTTCTACCAGTACACGTGGCTCTCCTGTCAGGGCATCATTCCCGAGGACCAGGTCCTGGGCCAATTTCGCGGCCGACGATTTGAAGTCCTGCTGCTCGGCATGGCCCTTCACGACGAGCGGGACGCGCATCGCTCGAACGATATTTGCATGACCGAGCCGCTCCACCAGGCCATCCTCGAAAACTACACGCTCTCGGCGACTCTGGAAATGCCTCGCCCGGCCCAGGGCGACTTCTCCACCCGGTTTTACGTCTGGACGCCGAAATCTCACACCGGCGTTCCGCCGGATTCCTCTACCGATGGCAAAGCAGACGGAGAATTGAGGATGAGGGGGCGTCTCTCGCCGAGATTTCCGCGCCCTCGGCACCAGGGCGACGAGCCATGAATCCTTCGTTCTCCGGCGAACTCTCTTCGGTCGGAACCGGACCCCGCGCAAAATCTCCTCTTCTCGTACTGTCTCTGCTGGCGGCCGCGGCGTTCGCCGCGTGGAACCTCTCCTCCTGGCCGGACCGGCTCCGCTATCCCGCCGACTTGGCGCATATCGAAGGCATGCGCCTGGCCGAAATCCGTCACTTCCGCCAAGGTCTTCCCGTTTACGCCCCGGCTTCCGCCGAGCGCTTCGACGCGATGATCTACGGGCCGCTCTATTACTTTCTGGGCGCGCAGCTCGTGGATCCCGAGCGGCCATCTTACTTGCCGCTGCGTCTTCTCGGGATGATGGCCACGCTGGGCCTGGCGGCGGCTGCCGCCTTGCTCGCCGGGTGGCTGTCCGGCCGTTGCGCCGCCGCCCTGCTGGCCGCGCTGTGGCTGTTGTCCTACAGCTTCGTCAGCTTGTTCGGCCTTTCGGCGCGCTGCGATATCCCGGCGCTTCTGATCTCTTTCTGCGGATTCCTGGTTTCCTTTCGATTCCGGAATGACGCTCGCGTGCTGTGGTCCCTTCCCTTGTTCTTGCTGGCCGTCTTCTACAAACAGCAGTTCGTTGCAGCGCCGGCGGCGGTCGTCGCCTTCCTTTTTGTCGAGCGACGTTGGCGGCACGCAGCGCAATTCGCGGGATTATTCGTGGCAGGCGGAGTCGCCGGCGTACTGGCCTTTCAGTTCGTCCTCTTTCGGGGTCAGGACTTCCTGCTTCACTGGGTCGGATACAACGTGCTGCCTCTGACCTGGACGCGTTTCGGTGACGGTGTTCTTTTTCTGGGAGTGTTCTTCCTTGCGCCCGGCCTGCTCGCTTTGGCGTTTCTTCGGCGTTCCCCGAACCGCCTGCTCGCCTGTTACCTGTCTGCCGTCGTGGCGATTACGCTCGCAGGGCTGAGCAAAGAGGGGAGCGCGCCGAACTACTTCCTCGAGTTGGTGGCACTCCTCACGCCCCTGGCCTCGGCGCAGGTGACACAGAGTCTCTCGGAACGGCGCGAGATAATGAAAGTTGCCGCCCTGTTCGCGGTCAGCCTTGCGGTCTCGACCCGTATTGCCACACTGGCTCCCAGCGAACAGGATTTCGAGCGGGACCGCGCCATTCAAAGCTATCTCCGCGCCAATTTCCGCACCGCCGCCGAAGGCGCGGCATTTTATACCGGCCGGCTGCTTCGCGCCGGCCTTGCCACGCCGATTTCCGACCTGTACGTTTACTCCTGGCTGGCCTGCACGGGAAAAATCGACGAGGCCGACTGGAGAGGTCAGTTCGAGTCCCGCCGCTTCGGCGTCCTCCTTTTGACCACGGACCTCCACAACGAGGCGGAGGCGCGGCGCGGGACCGAGATTTGCCTTTCCGATTCGGTCCGCCGTGCGATTCTTCAGAACTATCAACTCCGGACATCGCTGGACCTGCCGTTCCCGGAAAGGGCGGGCTTCGGAGAGAAGTTGTTCGTGTGGATCCCGCGGCTTCGCGATCCCGAGGAGGGCGAGAACGGCGCTGAATTGCCGGACCCCGGCTTATAGCCGGCAGGCTGCCCATGCACGAACGCATTTCTTTGCAGCATCTGCGATAATTCAGCTTTGCGCTTCTCCGATGCAGAGGCCGGGTTGCCCCTGCGAAGATAAAAGGAGCTCGCTGTGCCATTCCTCACTGAGGTTCGCCGTAGACAAGTGGCGTTGGCAGTGACCCTGCTCGCGGGCATCGCCGGGTGGGTTTTCTCGCTTTTTGACACACCGGCGTTGATCCTTGTCGTAGCGGCCCTCGGCCTCCTGTGGTCGAGCCGCGAAGGAAAAGCCTGGATCCTTGCCGGGGTCATGGTGGTTGCGGCGGCGTTCTGGTCGAGTTTTGACAAGGTTGGCTGCTCGGCGTGGTGGAGAGGAGCGATCATTTACGGGAAGTTTGCGGGGGACTTCCCGTATCTCAGTTGGGAGCGAGCCCGGCGAGCGGCGCTCGCGCCCTGCGCACAGGTCCGGCATCCCGGTGAGGCAACTCTCGATTCCGTCCGCCTGCTCGAGCAGAAGCGCACGAACGGCCGGACCCTGGAGCTTTACCAGACGCCACTCGGAAAGTTCTGGATCCCGGAGCCGGGCGGCGAGCTCATGCACTGGCTGACGTGGGAAGTAACCACGCAGGAGGTCTACACCAGCGATTCGGTGCGCGTCCGGCCGGGTGATACGGTGATTGACGGCGGGGCTCACGTCGGCGTCTTCACCGCCTTCGCGCTCCGCGAGGGCGCGGGGCTGGTGGTGGCCGTCGAGCCCGATCCGACGAACCTCGCCTGTCTGGAGGCAAACTTGGCGGCGGAAATCGCAAGCGGTCGCGTACGGATCGTCAAGGCGGGCCTGTGGCACGAGCCAGAGATTCTGACCTTCTTCGCCTCCGACGAGAATTCCGCTCGCAGCAACTTTTTCGAAGACAGGGGTGAAAGGACTTCCTCCGTCGAAGTCCCCGTGCTTCCCCTCGATACCCTGGTCGAGGATCTGGGCCTGAAGCGCGTGGATTTCATCAAGATGGACATCGAAGGCTCGGAGCGCCTGGCCCTGCGCGGGGCGAAGCAAACGCTCCAAAGCTTCCGGCCACGGATGGTCCTCTGCACGTATCATGTCGAGGACGACCCGACCGCGATTCCGTCGGTGGTCAAAAACATCGAGCCAGGGTACAGGATTCACGCCAAGGATATGGAACGAGCGGAAAGCGGCATGATTCCCAAAGTGCTCTTTTTCGAATAGCGGCTGCCCCCTGTCGCCACTCGGTGCGAAGACACGCCCTTGACGCCCTCTACCCCAGGCCGAACCGGACGCGAGGAACGAGACGCTGAGTCAGGGCTGTTTTTTCCGGAGCGATGCCCCCGCGACCTGGCTCTGGCCGTCCTGCTCGCTTCAGCTTCGGTGGCCGTCCTCTGGCCCTTTCGGAATTATTCCGCCCTGTTTCCAGACGAGGGCATCGCGCTCCAGGGCGCAATCCGCATTCTGGAAGGACAGGTCCTCTATCGCGACTTCTTCGCTTTCTACACGCCGGGTTCGTTTTACCTGCTGGCTTTGTTGTTCAAAGTCTTCGGGCCCTCCTATGTTGTCGCCGGAACGCTCCTGCCGGTTTACGGTGGCGTCTTCTCCGCTCTCACTTATCTCCTAGCTCGGAGGGTCTGCTCGCGGCCCGTTTCGGCCCTGACCGCGTGGCTGTTCCTGACTGTCGGAATTCCGCATCGCGCTTTTGTGCTCCATAACTGGGACAGCGCGGTCACGGCCTCACTGGCTCTCTACTTCGCTGTGCTGTGGCTCGAACGCCGCGCGCCGGCGCTGGCCTTCGGCCTTGGGACCTTTACCGCGCTGACGGCGCTGTTTGAGCAGTCCAAGGGCGCGGGGCTGCTCCTCGGCTTGGCGCTGGGATTGGCGCTCGTCGCGTGGCGAGGCCTTGGGCGTATTCAATTCCGTACGGCTCAGGCAGGAGCACTGTTGACGGGTCTCGCGTGGCCTGTCATCGGGACTTTCGGTTATTTCGCTGCCCGGGGAAGTTTGGGCGCCGCCTTTTCCGGCTGGCTCTGGCCTCTGAGGCATTACTCGGAGGCCAATCGCCTCCCCTACGGCTACATCAATGTGGCCATGGAAGGCTGGGAGAAAATCTACGGAAGCGGCCCCTGGTTTGAGCGCCTGCTGAATGTTCTCTTCACTCTTCCGTGCTTCGTCGTGCCGGTGTTGCCGTTCCTCGCCGCGCTTTACCTTACCGTCCACCTCCGGCGATTGGGAAGAGGCGTCGAATCGAGCGCGACTGCCGCTTCGCCCTACTTCGTTTTGGTCAGCAGCGTGGTCCTGGGACTCACGCTTTCCGCCATTTCAACCGGCCGGCCGGAATTCGACCACCTCGTTTACCTCGGCCCGCCACTTTTCCTGGTGCTCGGATGGGTGGTCGGGGTGCGGGGACTCTCCTCCTGGCTGCTTCCGCGCATTGCCCCTTTGCTCGCAACCGTGTTTCTCGTTTTCTTTACCAGCTTCGGGCTGAGTTTCTATATCGGCGGTCCAATCCGTGCCAAGCACAGGTTGGAGACTCGTCGAGGAACGATCCGCGTGGCGTTCCCGGATGAAGTCCTCTCCTATCTGCTCCGCCACACCCACCCCGGGGACCGCGTTTATGTCTATCCCTACCAGCCTATTTATTACTTCTTTTCAGCGACCCAGAACCCCACGCGGCACGAATACGTCCAACTCGGAATGCACACCCGGGAGCAGATGTCTGAGGTGCTACAGGACCTCACCAATCACCCGCCGGCATTTGTCATGTACGCCCCCTCGTTCAACTTTGAGACTATTCCGCGGAGCTGGCCTGCTACCCCCCAGGAAGTGATGGCCTCGGACCCCGTCCGCGACTTTCTCCTGGCGAATTACAGACTATGCCGTCCGCTGGCGGCGGAGCATTGGCGATATTTCGCCATGTCAAGAATAGGGTCTGAATGCCCGAAAGGCACTGGCTTCGAGCTAGAAATGCACTCTGGCGCTTCGAAAACTGGCCCTAATCCACTCTTCTGAATGCCCGCACGGCGTATCCGAGTGGGAACGGTCAGGACACACTGAATGTGCACGATTGTGGACAGACTGAGGCCTTTTGTAGTCTGCTAACACCTCTAAGCCTCTAAATACAAAAGATTAAAAAATCCCTTGACTCCACTCTGGATTTGGCTAAGATTCTGCATGATCTTCGGCCGAGGAAATTCAGACCCCGCGCGCCTCGCGGCGTTGCCGCGACGGGGAGACTTGCAAAGAAAGGCGGAGGAACACATGGAGAATTTGTTTGCGACGATGAAGAATGCGGTTCTTGCTCTGCACGAGGAGGAATCGGGCCAGGACTTGATCGAATACGCGTTGATCGCTGCTCTGATCGCGCTCGCGGCGGTTGTCGGCATGGGCACGGTGGCCAATGCCATCAACAACGCGTTCGAGGCCATCGGAAACAAGCTCGCCCAGTACGTCTCCTAGCACGTCGGACGGACTCGACCGATCGGTTTGGGGAAATCCGGCCTGCCGCTGAGGCAGGCGACCGCAGCGCTCTTTGGGGACGAGAACGGTGGAGTTCTATTTTACAGGTGTCGCGGCGGCGGTCGCCTGCGGAGCGGCAGTGTGCGACGTTCGCACGCGACGGATTCCCAATCGTCTCACCTACACGGCTGTTCTGGCCGGCTTGGCCCTGCGCTTGGGCCTGGCCGGCTGGCACGGTCTTCTGGACGGCCTTCTCGGTCTGCTGACGGGCGGAGGGATTTTCTTCTTGCTCTTCCTTGTCCGTGGCATGGGCGGCGGCGACGTGAAGCTGATGGGGGCGATCGGAAGCTGGGCGGGGTTCCAGCAAATCGTGGTCATCCTCATCGCCACGGCCCTCACGGGAGGCTTGATGGCGGTTGCCTTCATGCTGTATCATCACCGCGCCGGAAGCACCCTGCGAAACTTAGGCTCGTTGCTTCATTTCCATGCGATTTTCGGACTGCGGCCTCATCCCGACATCAACCTCTCGGACCCCAAGGCAGTCCGTCTTCCGTACGGCGTCCCGATCGCCCTTGGTACGACTTATGCTCTGGCGATGATATTGTGGAGGGGCTGAATTATGGAAACTCGACGCGTATTAATCGCTCTGGCGATGGCCTTGGTGGTTTCTGGAGGAGCTACGTACTTCCTTTATACCCGTCTCAGCGGTCAGGAGACTAAGCCTCAGACGGTTAAAGTGGTCGCCACGGTTCGGGCGGTGGACCCGGGGGCGATCCTCAAGGCTGAGGACCTGACGACCATCGACTGGCCGGCGACGGTCCCATTGGCGGGATCGTTCACAAAGGTCGAAGAGGTGGTCGGCCGTTCGCCGATATATCCTTTGGGCGAAAAAGAGCCCGTGATCGAGCGTAACCTGGCAGTACCCGGGTCGGGCATCGGGCTGACGGCGAAGATTCCGCCGGGGATGCGCGCCACGGCCGTGCGTTCGAATGAAGTGGTGGGCGTGGCGGGTTTCATGTATCCCGGCTCGCGCGTGGACGTTCTGGCCACGTTCCGCCCCTTGGGAATGGATTCTCCTGTCACGCAGACGATTTTGCAGGATGTGGAAGTTCTCTCCGCGGGGCAGAAGATTCAGCCTGACCCGCAGGGGAAGCCGGAGACGGTGACGGTCGTCACGCTGCTGCTGTCTCCGGAAGACGCACAGAAACTGACGCTGGCGAGCTCTCAGGCAACCATCCAGTTTGTCCTGCGCAGCGGCGCGGACAAGGAGACGCCGGAAACGAGTCCGGTCACGCTCGCCGAACTGACGGGGGGTATCAAGAAAACCGAGCCCGAGCCCGTCCGAAGGCCCCGGTCGGCCGTCGCCACCAGCAAGCCGGCGCCGCCGCCGCCGCAATTCTACACGGTCGAAGTTATCCATGGAGACAAACGCAGTGAGGCGACGTTCGAGTAGATGGCTCCTCGGGGCGGGCGACGCGCCTCGACCCCGCCCTTTCGGTCTTCGAGCTTTATGGATCCTGGCTGCGGCGACTCTCCTCGGGGGAGCGGAAGCGGGCTTCGGCCAGGAAACCGCCGTCGAGACGCAGACGCTCCACGTCCTGGTCGGAAAGAGCCTGGTCATCAATCTGGAAAGCCGCCTGCGACGCGTGCTGGTCAGCAATCCCAACACCGTCGAGGCCATTACCACGACTCCGTCGCAGGTCGTGGTGACGGGCCGCAATGTGGGAACGAGCAGCTTGATTCTCTGGGACGAAGCGGGGCGCTCACGAATGCTCGACGTGATGGTGGATTTGGACACGGCGGCGCTGCGGGACGGCATCCAGCTCGCCTTCCCCGACGAGCCCATCATGGTGCAGGCCGACGGCGACCGCCTGATCATCTCCGGCGCCGTTTCCAACCCGGCAGTGATGGAAGCCGTGATGAAAATGGCTACCTCGGTTTCCAAAACCGTGCTGAATTCGATGTCCGTCGCCGACCCGCCTCACGAGCGACAGATCCTTCTGGAAGTCAAGTTCGCGGAAGTGGACCGGACCAAGCTGGACCAGTTCGGATTCAACCTGTTCAGCACGGGAACGCTGAACACTCCGGGAACCCTTTCGACGCAGCAATTCGGGCCCCCGACGGGCGGAGCGGGCGGGCAAACCGAAATTTCGGGCGTCATCGGGGCCCCGCTGACGGGGTCCGAGACTGCGGTTTCAATTACGGACTTGCTGAATATTTTCCTCTTCCGGCCGGACCTGAACCTCGGCGCGACGATTCGCTCCCTTCAGCAAAAGAACATTCTCCAGATCCTCGCGGAGCCCAACCTGCTCGCGATGAACGGCAAGCCCGCGCAGTTCCTGGCGGGCGGCGAATTTCCCTTCCCGGTGGTCCAGGGAGGTACGAATTTCACTGCCGTCACCATCCAGTTCCGTCCCTTCGGCGTCCGCCTGGAGTTCACCGGATACATCCAGAAGGACGACGTCATCCGGCTTCAGGTAGCGCCCGAGGTCAGCACGCTGGATTTTACCAACGCCCTGACGATCTCTGGCTTCGTCGTTCCGGCTGTCTCCACGCGCCGCGCGGAGACGGAAATCGAGCTGCGTGACGGACAGACTTTCGGAATCGCCGGGCTGATCGACCAGCGGACGCAGGCTCTGCTCTCGAAGATTCGGGGCATCGGCGACATTCCGATTCTCGGCCACCTGTTCCGGTCGAAAAACATCAGCCGTTCGCGCGCCGAACTCATGGTCCTGGTTACGCCCCGCATCGTGGACCCGGTGCGGGCGCCCGACAAGCTGCCCGAAGAACCGAAAACCGTAATCGAGAACCTCGACACGGAGAGGTTTGACAAGGGGATTGCGCCCGGCGAAGGCCGAACTCGCCAAGAGGCCGAGCCGCCCGCGCCCACGACGCCTTGAGAGCGCGGGACGGCCAAGTCGAAGGACCGGCCGGCGGTTTCGAGAGAGCCCAGATGAGAACGCGGGATTCACTTTCGGTCGTTACGATTTGTCTCGACCCCGAGTCCTTGAATCAGCTCAAGGGGTTTATCGACTCGACGCAACTCGTGCAACTGACCAGCGAACTGCGCTACTACCTGGCGGAGGAGGGCGACTCGATTTTCCTCGACCGGGTGAAAGACCTCCAGCCGGACGTTTGCCTCGTGGACTTCGACCTGGATCGCGAAAAGGCCAGCCGCACCGCCGAGCAGCTCCGTGCCGTCGTCCCCGAGGCCGCGGTCTTCGCCATCTCTTCCCAGACCCAGCCCGACCTCATCATTCGCGCCATGCGTTCGGGCTGCGGCGAGTACGTCATCAAGCCGCTGGACCGGGATCAATTGATCGAGGCCCTGGCCCGCGTGGGCGGGCGGAAGAAGGATAAGCGCGAACAGGTGACGGGCCAGATCCTCGTCCTGGTGGGAGCCAAGGGCGGCACCGGCGTCACCACGCTGGCCGTCCACCTCGCCGCGCTCCTCGCCCAGCGCTACGCCCGCAAGACGCTGCTCGTGGACCTGCATCCCGACCTCGGTGACGCCTCGGTCTTCCTCTCGCTCACCAAGCATCAGTACAACTTCTACGACCTGGTGGAGAACACGCACCGTCTGGATGCCGACCTGCTCCAGGGATTCCTGACCCGGCATTCGAGCGGACTGGATCTGTTGCCCGCCCCGGAGGCGCTCGACCTGCCGCGTCACACGCCCGCGGAGGCCATCGAGCGGACGATGGACTTTCTCCGGTCGCAGTACGAATTTGTGATCGTGGACTGCCCGCCGGCGATGACCGAGCACAACCTCGCCGTCATGGGCCGGGCGGATCGCATCTCCATCATCGCCACGCCGGAGATCCCGGCCCTGCGCAACGCCGCGCGTCTGCTCGAATACCTCGCCCGGGTCGATTTTCCCCCTGAGCACGCCTGGGTGATCATCAACCGCCATGCCCGGAACGCTCCGATCAGCGACGCGCAAGTGGAAAAGGCCATCCGCAAGGCGGTGTATCGCCGGATTCCCAACCAGTACGGGGAGGTTATCAAATCGGTCAATCTCGGCAAGCCCCTTCTTCTCGAATCGCGGTCGGAGTTTCTGCGCGCCATCAATGAGTGGGCGGAGACCCTGGCGGGCCGGGCTCTGGCCCCCCAGCCGCCGAAGAAGAAGGAAGGAAAAGGAATGTTCGGTTTTCTCGGGCGCTGAGAGAATCGTGCGGGGAAGTTGAAAGGGAGGCTTTATGGGAGAAGCCAGCCGCAGTTCGACGATCCTGGGTCAGTCCGCCGCCGCGCGGTCGGGTTTAGAGCGTAAAGCCGCTTCGTTGACCCCGAAGGCGTACCAGGAGCTGAAGACAACCATCCACCGCGACCTGTTGACCCGGGTGGACCTCGAAAGGCTCATGGATATGCGGGACGGCCGCGCCCGCTCCCAGATCTTTGCCGTCATTCAGGACCTGGTGGCCGCCTCGAACACGCCGCTCTCCAGCGTCGAGCGCGAACGGCTGGCGCGCGAAGTTCTGGACGAGGTCTTCGGCCTCGGCCCGCTCGAGCCGCTGCTGCAAGACCCCACCATCAGCGACATCCTCGTCAACACGTACAAGCACGTGTACGTCGAGCGCGCCGGCATGCTGGAACGGACGAACGTGATGTTCAAAGATGACGGGCACCTGATGCACATCATTGACAAAATCGTTTCGGCGGTGGGGCGGCGCGTGGACGAGTCCTCGCCGATGGTGGACGCGCGCCTGATGGACGGCTCGCGCGTCAACGTCATCATCCCGCCGCTGGCCGTGGACGGGCCCTCGCTCTCCATCCGCCGTTTCGGCCACATCCCGCTCGAAGCCGACGACCTGCTCGCCAACCGGACCATGACCCCGCAGATGCTCGAGCTGCTGAAGGGGGCGGTGAAGGCGCGCCTCAACATCATCGTCTCGGGCGGCACGGGCGCCGGTAAAACCACCTTGTTGAACATCCTTTCCAGCTACATCTCCGACAGGGAGCGCATCGTCACCATCGAGGACTCGGCGGAATTGCAGATGAAGCAGGAACACGTGGTGAGGCTCGAGTGCCGTCCGCCGAACGTGGAGGGCAAGGGGGCCGTCCGTCAGCGGCAGCTCGTTATCAACAGCCTGCGCATGCGGCCCGACCGCATCATCGTGGGTGAGGTGCGCGGCGAGGAAGCGCTCGACATGCTCCAGGCCATGAACACCGGCCACGACGGCTCGCTGACCACCATTCACGCCAATAGTCCCCGAGACGCCATCGCGCGTCTCGAGACCATGGCGCTGATGGCCAACCTCAACCTGCCGGAAAAGGCGATTCGCCAGCAGATTGCTTCCGCCGTCGCCATCATCGTTCAGGTGTCGCGCATGAGCGACGGGACGCGCCGCGTCACCCACCTGACCGAAATCGCCGGCATGGATGAGGATGTGGTGAGCATGCAGGACATCTTCCTGTTCGAGAAACGCGGAATCGGCCCGAACGGGAGGGTGCTGGGCCGCTTCTTCGCCACGGGCATCCGGCCCAAGTTCGCTGAGAAGCTGAGGGTCTCGGGAATCAACCTGCCCGCGACGCTCTTCGAGCACTCGATCGAGATTTAGGGTTTTGGAGGTTGAGTCGATGTCACCGCTGACGCTCTTCGGATTGATCGCGTTGCTCAGCTTCGCGGTCCTCATGTTCGCCCTGAGGCCCTCCAAGCCGGCGCGCGACGTCCAGCAGCGCCTCCAGATGATCGAGCAGATGCCCGTCGCCCGCACCACGGAGGAAATCAGCAGCATTTTGAGGGAAGAGAACCTCAGCGACGTCCCCTGGCTGAACGACCTGATGACGCAGTTGCCCTTGTTCTCCTCCCTTCAGCGCCTACTCTTGCAGGCCGACAGCCCGTGGACGGTCGGGACACTGACCTCCGGTTCGCTGGCGTTGGCGCTGGCCGGCGGATGGGCGGCCACCTTCTGGGTTCCGGCCCTTCCTCTGATGCTGCTGATCGCCGCCGCTTCGGGCGCGGCGCCGTTCCTCTACCTCTTCGCCAAGAGAATGGCGCGCTTCCGCCGCTTCGAGGAGCTGCTTCCCGACGGCATTGACCTGATGTCACGGGCTCTGCGCGCCGGACACACCGTGACTTCGGCGATCGAGATGGTGGCACAGGAAGGCTCCGATCCGCTGGCCTCGGAGTTCCGCCGCGTCTTCGAGGAGCAGAATTTCGGCCTCCCCATGCGCGAAGCCCTCCTGAACCTGTCGCACCGCGTTCCCCTGCCCGACGTCAACTTCCTGGTGACGGCGATCCTGGTCCAGAAGGAAACCGGCGGAAACCTCGCTGAAGTTCTGGACAAGACCACTCAAGTGATTCGCGAGCGCTTCCGCCTGCGCGGACAGTTGCGCGTCTATACGGCCCAGGGACGGCTGACCGGATGGATTCTGGCCGCCCTTCCTTTCATCATGTTCATTCTGCTGCGCATCGCAAACCCGAACTACGTCGAGATTCTCATCACGGATCCGACGGGACAGAAGCTCATTTACGTCGGGCTGGGGATGATGCTGGTCGGGGCCTGGGTCATCCGCAAGGTGATCGACGTCAAGGTGTGAGTCTCCGATGACGCTGGTGATCATTTCGGCCGCGGTAACCTTCGTCCTGGTCTTCGCCCTGCTCATTTATCTGCTCACGGCGCGGTCGCCGGAAAGCGCCCGTCTGGCCTCTCTGACCGGCCACGGGCCGGCAGCGCGAGTGCAGCAGGAACCTGCCGCTTCCGAGTGGCTTGACAAGTCGGGCTGGATCGGCGACGCGGCGCGGAAGCTGCGTGAGACCATCGGCTCGGGTGACCAGTCGGAACTCGCGCGGCGCATGGCGATGGCCGGATTGCGCAGGCCGATCTACACCGACATCTTCTTCCTGGTCAAGATGACCTTGCCCGTCGCCGCCGCCGGCCTCGCCTTTCTGCTGATTCAGGAGAGCCGGTTCTTCTGGACGGTGGTGCTGGCCGCCGTGGGTTTCGTCGCCCCGGACTTCTGGCTGACTCACGTCATCGGAAAACGGCGCGACGCCATCCGCCTCAGCATGCCCGACGCGCTCGACCTGCTGGTGATCTGCCTCGAAGCCGGGCTGGGCCTCGACCAGGCCCTGGTGCGTGTCGGCAACGAGTTGCGGATCAGCCATCCGGAATTGAGCGATGAGTTCCTGCTCATTTCTCTCGAGCAGCGCGCCGGCAAGCCGCGCGTCGAGGCCTGGCGGAACATGGCGGACCGCACGAACGTCGAAAGCGTCCGGCAGTTCGTTCAGATGCTCGTGCAGACGGAGCGCTTCGGAACGCCAATCTCCAAATCCCTCGGGAATTTCGCCGACGCGCTGCGCGTCCGGCGCCGGCAGCAGGCCGAGGAGATGGCGGCCAAGACGACCATCAAGCTCATTCCGCCCCTCGTGCTGTTTATCTTCCCCAGCCTCTTCATCGTCTTGCTGGGGCCGGCGATCATTCTGATTTCGCGGAATCTGGCCAAGTCATTGTCAGGACAGTAAGAAAAACTACTTGAGCGAGGTGACTCACCGTGGAAGGTGCAACCATTGTTCGAATCGTCGCGGGGATTCTGTTTGTGGTCATCCTCTTCATCCTGATTCAGCGGCGAAAGAAGAAGATGACCCGGTAAGCGAAGTTGGAGGAGATGCAGGTGAACCAGAACGCCCCAAAAGGACCCTAGAGGGCGCACATGCTTAAAGGTAATGACAGCACGGTCTTCGCCTTCAACCGGACGAAGCAGACCTTTCTCGCAGACCGGGTCGAAGTGGCGGACTCGATGGTGAGCCGCCTCGTCGGCCTGCTGGGAAGACGCTCGCTCGCCCCCGGCGGCGGGTTGTGGATTTTCCCTTCGCGGGGGATCCACACCTGGGGGATGGTTTTTGATATCGACGTCGTCTTCCTGGACCGCCACCTCCGGGTCGTGGCGCTGCGGGAACTGGTCCGTCCTTTTTCGATTACGCCCATCAACCTCAGCGCGGAGAGCGTAATCGAACTGCCCGCTCACACCATCTTCAAGAGCCGGACCGAGGTCGGCGACGAAATCGTCATCACCTCGCTGGCCTCTGAACTGGCTCCGGAGATCACGGTTCCCGTCTCCGACCTGGCCTCGAAGGTCGAGGCCCCGTGACGCCCGGCCCAGCGCGAAGGGCGCCGGCGCCGTCCGGGTGGTGGCGAGAGGGCCCCGCGCTGGCGGGAGCAGGTCTGCGAAAGAAACACTTCGAGTCGCGCGCAGGAAGAAGCGCGGAACTCGGGTCGCGTTCCCTTTTCCGGCCGGCGGCGTTGGCTCGCTTCAGCGGGCGGGTTCGGACAGGCCCACCACGAGCGGCGCTCGCAGGCGCAGTTCAACCCGGCTTCCCTTTTCCAATTGTTCGGGCAGCCCATCGCCGGAGAGCGGCTGGACGGATCCCGTCGGCAGGATGAGGCGCTCCGCGACTCCGCGAGCCGCAAGCGTTTGCCGGCCGACTTCGATGCTCGCCAGCTCCAGCCGGGCGGAGTCCTCTGTCACGCGCAACACGGCGCGGCTTCCCCGCGGAATGGCGATTTCGTCTTCGACGCGCACGTCTTCGGCAATCGTCCCCTCAAGCACCAGTCCCGGCGAGATGGTCGCCGTCTCTTTAAGCTGCACGGAGAGGGGTGTCCGGCTGCGCACCATGAGGCGCCGAAGGCGGCCGGCGGCCGCCCCGCCCTCCGCCGATTCCCCGCCCAGGACGCTGAATTCCAGCGGCGTCTGGCGACGCGCGCCCGCTGCCGTACCCTGCCCGACGGAACCTCCGCCGGGCATCGAGCTCAGGAGTTGCTGCGCGCGGGGCGCAAAGTCGCTCTTCCCCTTCGCCACCAGTTCGTAATGCGTCCGCGCGATTCTCAACAGGCCCGCCCGGCGCTGACCGCCTCGTCCCGCCATCTCCCGCGCCCGCTCGGCCAGCAGCCACGCTACTTCGTCGCCGTGAAGGTGGTCGGGAAAGGTCCGGCGGTAGAGGTCGACAGCTTCGACGGCCGAGGTGACGACCGAGGGATCGTTCAGCCCGAGAAGGGAATGGCGGAGCGCCTCGAACGTCTTGTCGGGGTCGGTCCCTTTCGGCGGCGCCACTTCAGCCGTCTGAAGATAACCCTTCACCTCGTCCGCGCGGATCTGAAACCAGCGATTCCCCACGTTGTCGATTTCCAGTCCCGTGATGTCGACCACTTCTCCCGACTTGACGTCCTTGACGGGCGGCGCACCCGGCGCGGGCTGCGCCCGGAGCGAGGTCGCGGCAAGGACGTAGCTCTGGCCGAAGAGTTGGTCGGACTTGGAAAGGTCCAACCGGAACCAGTAGATCGCCGCCAGCGTCAGGGCAACGGAGACCACTGCGGCCACGGCGAGCCATCGATACCAGCGGCGCAACTCCGCCTCGCGGTCTGCGGGACCGCCGCTCACAGGAGCAAAAGACGAATCGTGAACAAACGAGGTCGAACAATAGATGCACGTCAAGTGATTGGCGGATTGCGTTCGTTCGCAGGCAGGGCAGCGGCGCATCAACGACAGCCCCACCTGGCACTGGGGACACTCCGGAGTCTCCGGCGGGAACGTCCCGTTGCAGCTCATGCAGAGGGCCACCGGTTCGGCCCCACGGACCCATCGAGGACCGGGCGGCGGCGCAGCTTGCGGCTTCTTCGCAGACACGTCTTCCCCCTGGGGAGGAACCTCGCTCGAGAGATGGCCGTGCTTCAGTTCAGTCCGAAGCCAGCCCCAGGACGTGCATTTCCCGCAGATATTGCTTGGAAACCAGCACGCCCTGATTGTTCGACTCCGGATCGGGCGGCGTCATGTAGAAAGCCGATTTGGAATAGGTATTCAGGCAATTGGACGCGATGCCTTCCATGATTTCCCCGTCCCGGAAATGCACACGGACCCAAACTCCCTTTCCACTGGGGCGATTCGTAAATACTTTGAACTCGGAATAGTCCGGGCTGCCTTCAAAGCTCTTGACGAAGAAGACGGCTTTGATGTCCGCGGGCCGGACCTCCATCCTTTTGCCTTCAGTCGTCAGGACTACCGCCAAATCCGCCTCACCGGACCAGAGCGCCGCCTCGTCGGACGAGCTGACGTAGCCCCGCACCATCTTGCCTTCCGCGTAGCGGATCACCACTTTTCGGTGTTCTTCGCGATAGGGTTCGCGCGCCAGGATTTCTGATTCCGTCTTCGTGGAGGAGCGCATGAGACCTCCGCCCTCGACAGGATCGGAGCGGGTTGCGTCCGACTAGCATATCACATCCGCCGCGAGATGGCGCGCCCGCGGAATTTTATGAACGTATGTTAGCCGCCGAGTAAATGAGAGACTCAGGAAGGGCTGGCGGCCGCCGGTTGCGCTCGCGCCGGAAGGCCTGTTCGCTGCGGGAGAGGACCGCAGGGAGCGCGGAATGTTTCTTCGTCAGCGACCGTTGGCCGGCGGAGTGCCCTGCAACCACCAATGGCCGCTCCGCCCGCGGGTCTGCCAGGAACCCGAAATGCGTTCGGAAAGCGTGCGCTTGAGCAGGTCTTCGAAGCCGACGCCGCGCGCGCCTTCGGCCTCCGACTGCCAGCGGCCGGAGAGCTTCCGGCCGGTCTGGTCTTCGGCCGACCAGGTCCCGCTCCAGCCGCGCCCCGTCCTTCGGGCTTCCCAGGTGCCGCGCAGAATCGTCCGGCCGCCCTGCCCCGAAAGCGTCCACGAACCATGCAGCGCGTCGGGCTGGCCGGGCAGCGCCTGGCCGATCCAGCGTCCCCGATAAGTGCGGTCCGGTTCGGCCGTCGCGACCCACTCGCCGCGAAGAACCTGCGGATCTTCGCCTCGCGCGGCGGCAAGAACCACGAGCGCCAGGCCCAGGTTGAGAACCGCCCCGGCGCGGAATTTTCGGGGGATCAAAGCGGATCGCAACAGGAACACCTTCCCTTCCGTCGGCGACGGGGAAGCGCGCCTGCCTGGAGAGAGAATCCCCGCCTTCACGGGTTCGCCACGGACGGGTGCCGCGCCTGGAGTCTGCTGGGAATTTGCCGCGGTTCTCGGGGCGGCTGCTTCACGCCCCGTCGTGCCTTACGACTTGCGAGTGTTTGCCTCGATCTGCTCCAGCAGCTTCATCAGCTTGTTCGTCTTGCGGATGTAGACGATCGGGAAGTACGCGACGATACCCGTGATAAACAGCACGCACGCGACCATTACTGACATCGAAGTCCTCCCTTGGAGGCATAGAGTTGCGCGCATCATACACCGCATTTGAGAAATGTCAAATAGATAGAACGGCGAAGGGGTTAGCCACCTGGTTAAGGCCGGGGCGTCAGCGGGCGGGATCGAGGTGGTACAGCATCCAGTAAACGACCACACCGGTCACCGAAACGTAGAGCCAGACGGGCAGCGTCCACCGCGCGATGCGCCGGTGCGCATCGAAGCGTCCCCGCAGCGCCCGGTAAACAGTCACGAGCACCATGGGGAGAATCGCCGTCGCCAGGAGGGTGTGCGAAATCAGCACGGCGAAATAGACGGCGCGGACCGCTCCTTCGCCCGTAAACCGCGTGGCGCCATGATGAAAGTGGTAAGTCAGGTAGGAAATCAGGAACAGCGTCGAAGTTCCGACCGCCGCCAGCATACAGGCGCGGTGCGCGCTCACATTCTTGCGCCGGATGAAGACGTATCCCAGCACCAGCAGCGCCGCGCTGGTCGAGTTCAGCGCCGCGTTCACCGCCGGAAGGTCGGAAATTTCAAATCCCATCGGTCCCCGGAAAAATCCTCACGTCGCGCGGCGGACGGCCAGAACCAGGAACGTCGGCGAGCCGAGCCGGAACGGCTCCATCTCGAGCGAGCCGAAGGTGGAAAGGTCCTCGAATCCCGCGCGCTCCAGCATCGAACAGACCTCGCGGCAGGTGTACACGCGGTGCGAGCCCGTCTTCTTCTCCGTTTCCCCGTCGCGCACCAGCGTGTAATCGGTGACGAACCTTCCTTCCAGCGGCTCGTACCGCTGCTCTTCGAGAAAGAGAATGTCGCCGAACTGCGCCCACGTGCGCTCTTCGAAATGCCGCAGCAGCGTCTCCGCGCAGGAGGCGGCGTCGAGCAGAAACTTGCCGCCGGGTTTCAGGGCCTTTGCCACGCTCGCCAGAAATTCCTGGTTTCCCTCGTCGGTAAAATAACCGAAGCAGTTTCCGTAGCAGAACGCGCCGTCGAACTCCCGGTTGAAACTCAGGCGGCGAATATCTCCCTGCATCACGGTCGCCTCCAGCTTGCGCGCCGCGGCCTGTTCCCGCCCCTCCCGAACGAACGGAGCGGCGAGGTCCACGCCCGTCGTCCGGAAACCTCGCGCGGCCAATTCGAGCGTCAGCCGCCCGTTCCCGCAAGGCGCGTCGAGCACGCGGCTTCCCGCCGGCAGCGCCAGCGCGCGCTGGAGAAAGTCCGCGTCGGCGCGCGTCATTTCCTCGCTGATGGCGGCGCGCCACACGTCGAGCATCATGCCCGAAAAAAACGTCTCCCACCATTCCTGAGGCATCACGCCCTCCGCGGGCCGGCGCCTAGTTTCCGCCGTCCGAACCCTCTTCCGCGCCGCCGCCCTCCGACGCTTTTCGCCGGGAGCGCCACTCGTTCAGAATCTCGCTCACCTCACCCGTCTTCCAGGAATAGACCACCATGGCCACGAAGGCGCCACCCAAAGTCACACTGATGGCCACAATCAGAAGTCCGTCCATAGTGAAGAGCTGGCCGGTTGCCGCCACCCAGGCGCAGGCCGCCAGCGCCACCAGGCCCATGAGCAGGCAAAAAGCCAGAAGCAGCACCGCTTGAAGCATTTTCCCCGGCTCCTTCAGAAAACTGGCGTTGAATACTACACTCGAATCAGCCATAGAGGTCGCTCATCCTCTGTTTTCGACGATTGGCGGGGACGGCCGCCGAGATGGGCTTTTTGACCCACTTCCGCCGCTCCCCTGGCCCATCCGCAATCTAACCAGTTCACTCTCAACAGCTTAGCATTGGCCACGGAATTGCTCAACATCAATCGGGACTCGTTGATTCCGGCCTCGCCGGCTCTGGCGGGCTTCCCACACAAGGAGGCGACTGCCATGGCGACGAACCTCAGGGAAATCCTGGACCAACTGAAACTTGAGCGCGACATCCTCGCCAGCGGCGGGTACGGCCGCTCCGTCCGAACGCCCTGGCAGGCCACGCGCCTCTTCCGCGATTCCATCACCTGTCTCAATTTCGGCGAGACGGTCAAGAAGCACCCTTGCGGAGAGTGCATCCTCTGGGAGTGGGTCCCCGAAGACCGCCGCGACGCGGACATCCCCTGCCACTTCATCCCGCTCAACGAGCGCGGAGAAACCATTGCTTCGCTGGAATCTCGAGATGACCGCGACCGCGCCGAAGAGGCGCTGCTCGCCTGGCTGGACCGCGAGATTAAGAAACTCGAGAACCGGTTGAAGCAGGAAGTCGGGGGATGAGAGAGACTTCAGCGAAGTGGTAGCACGGGCATCCGGCCCCTGCGCACGGCCAGGATGGCCGTGCCACACAAGAACACACTACAGCGTGCGGTCGAGCATCAGGAGGGCGAAGACGAGGGGCAAATAGAAGATAGACGCCGCGAGAAGCTGGCGCGCCAGCACATTCGATTTTTGCGCGGCCAGTCGCGCGCTGGCGCCGAAAAACACCAGGCCCACCGCCGCGGCGCCGAAGAAATAGGTCCAACCCGCCTGACCCGTCGCCACGGGAATCAGACTCACCGGCACCAGCACGAGCGACGTCAGCATCACCTGCCAGGCCATGGCGCGGCCGGAATCTTCCGCGGGCAGCATTCTCATTCCGGCACGCTCGTAATCCTCGCGATACATCCAGGCAATGGAAAGGAAGTGCGGGAACTGCCAGAGAAAGAGAATAGAGTAAAGCACCCAGGCTTCGGCATCCAGCGTGCCGCGCGCGCCCGCCCAGCCGATGAGCGGCGGCATGGCACCCGGAAACGCTCCCACAAACGTGCACCACGCCGTGCGCCGCTTGAGCGGAGTGTAGAACACCAGATAGGTGGCAAAGGTCGCGAGCGCCAGCGCGCTGGCCAGCGGATTCACGGCCAGCCAGAGATAAACTCCCCCGGCCGCCGTAATCAACATTCCGAAGGTCAGCGCTTCGGCCGGCAGCAGACGGCCGGCGGGAAGCGGTCTCCGGGCCGTTCGCCGCATCCGCCCGTCGGCTTCGCGCTCGACGTACTGGTTGAGCGTCGCGGTCCCGCTCGCCACCAGCAGCGTTCCGGCGAGCGTGTGAAAGAGCAGCCAGCCCTCCAGCGCGCCCTGCCCGGAACCGAGATAGAACCCGACCAGCGCGCTGATGACCACCAGGAAGTTGACTTCGGGTTTGGTGAGCGTCCAATAGTCGGCCGCGCGCGCCGCGAACGGGCGCGCTGCGACCAGCGAGTCCGGCCTGGATTCCATGGCGTTCATGCCGTGGCCTTCTCCGGTGACGTCACCTTCAGCGCGCGCGGCGGCGGCGCAACCACGCGATAGACCTGATAAGTCAGCACAAGACTTGCGGCCAGCACCAGCGCGCCCAGCGCCACGTGCGCCGTCGTCACGGCCACCACGGGCTGGAGCGGCTGCGGCGCGCCCGCCGCGTCCAGCTTCATGACGTAGGCGAAAATTCCCAGAAAGACCTGTGCCAGCACCAGCCCGGCGAGCAGCAGCGTGTGCCGCTTGAGCGCCGCCCGATCGCCAAAGCGCGAAAGGACCCGGGCGACCATCCAGGCGGCGAGGGCTGTGACGGCGACCGCGCCGGCAATGTGGGGAATGATTCCGAAACCGTTGTGCCGGAACGCGGCGCCGAGCATCAACTGGAGGAAGACAGCCGCCGTCGTCGCCACCGCAAGTTGCCGCAGCGAGGGAGATGCCGGGTCTTCGACCTTGGGAACGTCCCAGGTCCAGCGGCGGCTGGTGAAAAGCGCCAGGCTGACCACCAGGCAGAAAAACGTCTGCGCCAGGCAGGCGTGAGCCACGGAGACCGGAGTGGGAAGGAAGAAAAGGACCGTGATGCCGCCCAGCACGCCCTGAACGATGACCGCGAGGACGGCGATCGCGCCCAGCCGGCGGACCCAGCGGCGCGGCTCGCTCCGCCACAGCCACAACGCCAGAATGACGGTCAGAAAACCGACGGTGGCGGCAATCATCCGGTGGCCGTGCTCGTAAAGCACTCCGCCCACCATGCGCGGCATGCGAAACGTCCCGAAAGACGTGGGCCAGTCGGGGACCGCGAGGCCCGCGTCATTTCCCGTCACCAGGGCTCCGGCCACGATGAGCAGCAGCGTCGCCAGCGCCACGAATGTCGCGTAGAGGTGCAGCGCGAGGCTGCGTGGCGCCTGCTGCGAGTTTGCGAGGTCCTTTCTCATTTCACTCAAACCCTGGAGCAGAAATTCAGCGGATTTCCGGGCCCGCGCCCACGGTTTCTTCCTCTTCCTCAAACTCCTCCGCGACGGGCGGCTCGGGTGGCGGAAGCATTTCGTCCCACCCGCCTTCGTCGTCCGGCCCGGCTTCCTCTTCGCGGTACTGGTTGCGGCGACGAAGCGTGAGCCAGACGATCCCGCCGAGGACGGCGAGCAGCGGGACGAGGAGCGTGTAAATTCCCGCTTCAATCGCCCGCAGCCCGGACGAGCCGGCCGCCGAAGCGTTCTGCGCGCACATCGAGCAGCCTTGCGCAAGCGTCCGGGCCGGAAACGCGAGCAGCAGGACTGCCGTGATTCCCGTGGCCATCCTCGAAACGAGAGACGACTTGTTGCCGTCAGGCCTCAACGCGGAACCCCGGGCGGGCAGGAGTCCCCGCCGATCTTCGCTTTTCGATTCTGGTTTTCCAGAGCCCGAACCATCATTCTACGAGTCTTTCCGCCACTCTGTCACCTGACAAAGAGTCCCTCCGCACCTACGGGCGCATCTCGAGCAGCCGCAGGCTGTCCGGGAAGAAAATGAACAGCAGCACGATGACGAACACCATCGCCGGCATCAGGGTCAGCGCCAGGCTGCGCCGCTCGTAGCGCAGGTGCATGAAGTACATGATGATGAGCGTCGCCTTGATGATCGAGAGTCCCATCAGAAACGTCAGCATCAGATGGACCGGCAGGTGGACGTAGGCGAGGACCACCTCAACCGCCGTCAGGGCCAGCAGCCAGAACCAGACCCAGAGGAAGAGCTTCACGCTGCCCGCGTGGTGCTCGTGTTGGTGCGCTTCAGCCGCCATGAGTCCTCCCGAAATTCAAGCCTTCACCGAAAGCAGATAGACCATCGGAAAGATGAACATCCAGACGAGGTCCACGAAGTGCCAGTAGAGGCCGCTGACTTCGACGTCTTCGCTGCTCAGCCGGCCGCGGGCCACGAGCGCCGCCACGACGCTCAAATAAACGACGCCGATCAGCACGTGCGTCATGTGCAGTCCGGTAAGCGCGAAGAACGAGGCGCCGAACAACGGCGAGCCCCAGGGGTTCTGGAACAGCCGCACGCCTTCGTGGATCAGCTCCGCCCATTCAAAGGCGTGCAGGACGATGAACGCCACGCCGCCGGCCGCGGTGGCCAGCAGCCACTTCACCGCCGCCGCGCGCTGGTCGAGCTTCGAGGCGCGCACGGCGAAGACCATGGTCACCGAACTCGTCAGCAGGACCACCGTCATCACCGTGGCCTTGATGACGCTCGGCCAGAAGGCAAACGGCATGGGCCACTCGGGGCTCGCCACGCGCACGTAGCTGTAGGCGATGATCAGCGCCGAGAAGGTGATGGCGTCGGAGACGATAAACAGCCACATGCCGAGCTTCTTCGAGCCGATCGCATAGGGCGAACCGCCGCCCGCCCACGCCGATTCGCGGGCCGCTCCGGCAACTCCCGTCAGCTCTTGGCTACCCATCTAGAACCTCACAAGGAGCAACAGCAGGATGTAAACCCACAGGCCGTCCATGAAGTGCCAGTACAAAGCCGTCACGTCGAGCGCCGTCGCGCGCATTTCGCGCGCGGCGAGGCGTCCGGCGCGCGCCGAAACATAAGAAAGCGCGCCGATTCCCCCCAGCAGGTGCACGGCGTGCGCGGCGGTCAGAACGAAGAAGAACGAGCTCGCCGGATTGGAGGCGAGATAAAGGCCCGCGGCCGCCAGTTCACGCCAGGCCACGTACTGTCCGGCGACGAAGACGAGACCGAGCGCCGTCGTCGCGTAGAGGAGCGCGGCGAAGCGCGCTCCAAGGCCCTCGCGCAGCGCCCCCCGGGCGAGTTCCAGCGTCACGCTGCTCGCCACCAGGACCAGCGTGTTGAAAAAGAGCGCGCGCGGCAGCGGAATCGAGACCCAGTCGCCGCCCAGCCCCCGCCGGACCACCAGGGCGCTGGTGAGCGCGGCGAAAAACATCGCCACGGCGCCGAGCGCCAGCCACATGGCGAGATGATAGGTGCGCGCCGGAACGCGCGGCTGGCCGCCGCCGCCCCAGCGGCCCCCATCGTCCCGGCCGGCGGGCCCGCCGCCGTGGTGGCGGCTGGAACCGTCCGTCCGGGTTGGTGCAAGCGTCGTCGCTGGCATCGTTTTCGAGCGGCCGTGTCCTCACGGCCTCTTTTCTCGACGGCGATGAGGACATCACCGCTACAGCTTGTCCAGTCGGCGGTCATAGACCGCCGCTACAGCTTAGTGGCCCGCACCGACCTTCTCGGTCGAACCCTGCATGACGTAATCCTTCTCCGCCCCCGGCACGCTGAACTCATACGGCCCGTGATGAATCACAGGGTGCTTGCCCGCGAAGTTGTCAAAGGGCGGCGGAGAGGAAGTCGTCCACTCGAGCGTCGTCGCCTCCCAGGGGTTCTCGGCGGCCTTCGGTCCTTTGAACAGGCTCCAGAACAGGTTGAAGACGAAGAGCACCTGCACGGCGGCGGTGAGGAACGCCGCGTGGGTGATGAACGTGTGCACGCCGCCCAGCGGGGCGAGGAACTCAAAACCCGTCAGCTCCGAATAGCGGCGCGGGTGGCCCACCATTCCCAGAAAATGCATGGGCATGAAGATGGCGTACACCCCGACGAACGTCACCCAGAAATGGATCTTGCCCATCGTCTCGTTCATCATCCGGCCGAACATTTTCGGGAACCAGAAGTAAGTCCCGGCGAAGATGCCGAAGATCGCCGCCACGCCCATGATCATGTGGAAGTGCGCGACGACGAAGTAGGTGTCGTGCATCTGGATGTCCACGGCCGGCTGGCCGAGGAAGATGCCACTCAGCCCGCCGGTCACGAAGAGCGAGACAAAGCCGAGCGCGAAGAGCATGGGCGTCGCGAGGCGGAGCTTGCCACCCCACAGTGTCCCCAGCCAGTTAAACGTCTTGATGGCGGAAGGAACGCCGATGGCCATCGTCAGCACCGAGAACGCGAAGGCCGAATAAGGGCTCATGCCGCTGACGAACATGTGGTGGCCCCAGACGACGAAGCCCAGGAAGCCGATGGCGAGCATCGCCACCACCATCGCCTTGTAGCCGAAGATGGGCTTGCGGGAAAACGTGGAGATGATGTGCGAGGTGACGCCCATGCCCGGCAGGATGGCGATGTAAACCTCCGGGTGGCCGAAGAACCAGAAGAGGTGCTGCCAGAGGAGCGGCGAGCCGCCCTCGTGCGGAATAATCTTGTCGCTGATGACCAGGCCGCCGGGAATGAAGAAGCTGGTGCCGCCCACGCGGTCGAGCAGCAGCAGGACGCCGGCGGCGAGCAGCACGGCGAACGACAGCAGGGCCAGAATCGCGGTGATGAACCAGCTCCAGCAGGTCAGCGGCAGGCGCATCAGGTTCAGGCCGCGGGCGCGGAGATCGAGTGTGGTGGCGATGAAGTTCAGCGCGCCGAGCAGCGAGGCCACGCAGAACAGCGCGATCGAAACGACCCAGAGGTCCTGTCCCAGACCCAGGCCGGGACCCGCCACCGTGCCCACGGCGCTGAGCGGCGGATAGGCCGTCCAGCCGGAAATCGGCGGCATGTCGCCGACAAAGAATGTCGCCATCAGGACCGCGAGCGCCAGAAACGTCACCCAGAACGAGAGCATGTTGAGGCGGGGGAACGCCATGTCCTCGGCGCCGATCTGAATGGGCAGGAAGTAGTTGCCGAAGCCGCTCTGCGGCGCCGTCGTCAGGACGAAGAACACCATGATCGTCCCGTGCAGCGTGAGGAGCGAAAGGTAGTACTCCGGGGACATGATGCCGCCGGGGGCGCCCGTGGGCGAAAGCGATTCGAGCAGCGGAATCTTCGCCTGCGGATAGACCAGGTGGATGCGGATGAGAATGGAAAGCAGAAGCCCCACGAAGACCGAGAAGAGCGCCAGGAAGTAATACTGCATCCCGATCACTTTGTGGTCGAGGCTGAAGATGTACCTGCGAATGAAGCCTTTCGGCGCCTCGTGCCGGTGAACGGCTTCCGCCTGCATCTCTGCCATCAAAAAACCTCCGCCCCGAAGGTCGAGGGGGCTACTGCACTTCCGCCATCTGCTGGAGCCACTGGTTGAATTCGCCGTCCTCCATCACCTGGAGGAAGGCCCGCATGCGGTAATGGCCCATGCCGCACAGTTCCACGCAGGCGATTTCA
This sequence comes from uncultured Acidobacteriota bacterium, assembly GCA_964556705.1. GTDB lineage: Bacteria > Acidobacteriota > Terriglobia > UBA7540 > UBA7540 > CAZKXX01. The sequence continues at coordinate 18,424 of CAZKXX010000003.1, read as the reverse complement.
AACCTCCCCGTCCGCGTGGCCGTGAAGTGAATGGGAATCATCAGCCCGGGCACCGCGTCCTGCTTCAGACGCAGTTCGCGCACCCAGAACGAATGGGTGACGTCCTTGGAGCGCAGCGTGACCTTCACGGGACGATTGACCGGAACGGCCAGCGTGGCCGTGACGATGTCATCGGCCGAGTCGGGGTCCTCGTCGCGGTCGAGGCCGAGGAAATTCCCCGTCGAGTCGGAGACCTTGTCGGGATGCGTGGGGCCGAACTTGCCGTCCGGGCCCGGATAGCGGAAGTACCAGGCGAACTGCTGGCCCCAGACTTCCACCTCCATCGCTTCGGGCGGCGCTTCCGTGTAGTGAATGCCCGCCCAGATTTTGTAGCCCATCAGGTTCAGGCCGATGAAGAGGACCGCGGTGGCGATCGTCCAGGCGGCTTCGAGCTTGTTGTTGCCGTGTGAATAGCCCGCCCGGCGGCCGTCCTTGCGGTCGCGGTTTTTCCAGATCAGAAACGCGAGGCCCAGTTGCGCGGCGAGGAAAATGACGCCGGTGATGACCATCGTGAGTTTGAACTGGTAATCGATGGCGTGCCCGTGGGCGGAGATGTCCTCGGGAAACCACCAGATTCGCGCCCAGAAAAGGGCGACGGAAATCAGGGTGATCAAGGTCACCACGAGCGCAAGCGCCAGCGCCATAGAAGGTCACTCCGGAATGGGTTTACCTGGGCGAACGAGCCCCGGCCCGGGAAGGCGCAGAGCAATCACAAAATGTCAGAACAACCGGCCTCAAAAGCCCTGAGCCGCCGGAAGAAGCAGACAGTCTGTCGGAAAGGGGCCCGCCGCGCAAGAGACAAAATGTCCGATTTGGCGGCCCGGGCCCCTTTTTTGCACCCCTGATATCCAATCTCGAAGGGCGGTCACAAGCCCTCCCTTCGAGATCGCCGCCGACCCATTAACCTTTCTTGAACGCGAAGTCGATCGCCTTCGATTCGTTCGCCGCCACGGTCACTTTCTGTTCCTGGGTCCCCCACTGCGAGGTCCAGACTTCTATCACGTATTCACCGGGCGGAAGACCCTTCAGTGTGAACGTCCCATCCTCTCCGGTAACGGCGTAAATCGGATGCCGCACGACACCGACGTAAGCCTTCATCCACGGGTGCTGGTTGCACTTCACCGGAATCATCACCTCGGGCCGCGAGAACTTCTGCTCGAGCGGCGCGGCTCCGGGCGCCTGCGAGAGATTCCACTCGCGATTGACCTTCGGTGTCGGGTGAATGTTGTGCGACGTGGGATCGCTCGTCACGATCTTCAGCGTTTGTCCCGCCATGATCCCCAGCACGTGCGGCTTGTAAACGCAGCCCTCCTGGTCGAGCTCGACCGGCTCGCTGGGAACCGGGAAGCTGTAATCGTCCAAACCGGACTTCACGTACACGAAGGCGTTGGGAACGCTTCCGTCATCGTTCACTTTGCCTTCGTCGGAAAAGACGGGCCCGGAGTGAGCTTTCACGCAAACGGGATCCTGGTCCATCATGATGCGCGCCAGGCGGGGCTTGGCGCCTTCAAACGTCACTTTGCCGGTGACCGTCGCGACCGTCGCGGGGTCCACGGACTTGCCGGCGGCAGCAGGCGCCGCAGGACCGGCACCTTCTTCGGTGACTTCTTCCTTCGGCCCGCACCCGACGGCCAGCAGCGCGGCCAGAAGCGACGCCAGAAATACGAACTTCGTTTCCTTCATGTTTCAAACCCTTTCCAGTGCTTCGATTTGTCGAACAGATCCAGTTTAACCCTAATGCGATTTCAAAATCATCCCTTGCAGGCCCGTTCTCGGGTACGCAGCGCGGGCCTGCGGCGACGCCGGCGGCGGCGACTGCGCCTGCTGCGCGCCGCCCATGCCGATCAGGCGGCGCTGTTCCTCCGGCGTGAGCTGGAGCATGTACCGGACCAGCAGGTCGGCGTGGTCCTTCTCGTAACCCTGGAAGATCGGGGGAACCGGACCGGCAAAGACCCAGCGGGCTCCTTCGCGGCGGAACAGGCCGCTCGGCATCGCGGTGCCCGGATCGATCATCGCGGGGTCAAGCAGCCAGCGCTTCGTCCAGCCGGCCTTCAACCGGTCGCGTCCCAGCAGGAAGTTCGGCGCCGTGGCGAAGCGGTCGTGACCCGGGTCGCCCGTGGCGTGACAGCGCAGGCACGGCGCCGCGCGGCTGGTGAAGAGAGCGCGCGCCAGGAGCAGTTCCCGTTCCGTCAGCGGATCGAGTCGCGGAGGAATGTAGGGGAGCGGCTGGCGATCGCGCGCCTGGAAGAAACGCACGAGCTTCTGCACCTCGCCGGGCGAGAGGTGGAAAGTCGGCATGCGGACGCTCAGGTAGGGCCGCACGCCGTTGCGGTCGAGATCGCGCTCGTGCATCGCCGGGTTGGCGAGGAAGCGGGCCAGCCAGTCCGGCGCAGTGCGCGCCCCCACGCTCAACAGGCGAGGCGGCAACTGGTCTTTCCCTTCCGGAGTCTGATAGCGCGGCAATTGCTGGAGCGCCGACGGCTCTTCCATGCGGAACTGGTGGCAGCCCTCGCAGTTGTACTTCTTGATGACCCACCAGCCTTCCTGCACGTCGCGACGCTGGTCCTCCGGCAGGTAGTGGTAGCGCTCGGGGACTTCCGAACGGACCGCGCCCATCAGGAAGGTGGTCAGCGCCGTGATCTCTTCGTCCCGGAGCTTCAGGTCGGGCATGATGAGCCGCTCTTCGGGCCCGCGAATCAGCCCCTGCTCGAACAGGTCGGGCTTGCGCAGCTTGCGTTCGAAAAAGCCTTTGTGGTTGAACCAGCCCTGGCGTTTCGCCACCGTCTTGAACATGGCGAAGTCGATCTGGTCGATGGGCTTCGACCCCTCCTCGGTCAGTTCGGTGCCGATGCGCCCTTCGGTCTCCATGCCCGCGATTTCGTGGCAGGCGGCGCAGCCGTAGCGGCGCGCCAGCCGTATCCCTTCGTCCTTCAAACTCGCGTCGTTGAGGAAGGGCGCGGGCTCGTAGGAAGCCTCGGGCTTCCGCTGCGTCATCAGGTAGGCCGCGATGTTCCGCGATTCCTCCCAGGAAAGCCGCAGGCTGGGCATGATGGTCATGTTCTGAATCTGAAGTTCATGACCGTCATTCGGGCAGCGCGAGTTTTCCTCGCCGAAAACGAAGGGCAGCCCGTGCTTCTTGTAGTCCTCGGGCGTCAGGTCGCGCTTTTCGTGCGGGCAGTAGGGCGCCGTGCGCTCGCGCGGGTTGTGAATCCAGCGAACGAGGTATTCGTAGCTCGTTTTTTCGCCGATGCGCGTCAGGTTGGCGGCGTAGGACCCGCCGAGCATCTGGTCGCCTTCACCGATGGAATGGCAACCCAGGCAGCCGCGCGTTTCGAAGGATTCTTTTCCCCTCGCGGGGTCGCCCGCCGGATGGCTCGGCAGCTTCGCTTCGATTCCGGACTGCCAGATGAAGGCGGCGATGGCCTTCACCTCGCCGTCGCTCAGCCGAAACTCCGGCATGCGCGTCGAAGGCCGCCAGCCGTGCGGGCTCTTGATCCAGACGGGCAGCCATTCGGGCCGCAGCTTCACCTTCACGTCCTTCAAATTCGGCCCGACCTTCTTCATTTCCCTCATCAGGTCGCGGGCGCGGCGGTCGAGGTTCTCGATGCGCGCATCAATGTTGCTGATCTCAACGCGAAGCGCGTCGGCTCGCGCGTACAGGCGCCGGGCCGTTTCGTCGTCGAGCGCCGCGTCGCCGGCCTCGATGGACCGCTGGATTTCCCGCTGGGCTTGGCCCCGGTCGGCTTCGAGCTGCCGGATAGTCTGCTGGACGTTCACCAGTTCTTCCGGCTCCGGATCGTAGCCGTCAAACCCGTGGCAGCCCATGCAGCCGCGGTACTGAAAGAGGTACTTGCCTTGCGAAAGGACCGACGCCTTCTCCAGGTGGATGTCGCGCGCATGGCACTGCTGGCAGCCGGCCTCCATGTTCTCCCGCGGGTGCAACGGCCACAGCCAGTGCTTGTAAAGCCCGTGCGCTTTGCGGACGCTCTGCACCTGCATGCCATTTCCGTTGTGGCAGGGCGTACAACCGTAGATTTCGGGGTTGTGAATGGCCAGCAGTTCGGGGACCGGGTGGCTGGTGAAAGCCGCTTCGCCGCCGAGGTCGGCCTTGGTCAGCACCAGCGGCTCGCGGATGCCGAGATGGCAGGACTCACAGCGGTCCACGAGGTCGGCGTCCTGGTTGTGGAGCTGGCGGATCTCGACCGGCGTGGTTCGCGCCCTGACGAGCAGCCCCTCGAGCTGGCCGGCCGTCAGCCCGCCCAGACGATTGCGCAGGTGCGCTTCCACCTGCTGGCGAAGTTCGGAAACGGGCCGCTCGACAGCCGCCTGCTCGGCCTGCACCTCTGAGCGCAACCGCTGAAGCCGGCTGAACTCCTCCTGGAGCTGGTCGAAATCGTAGGTCGCGTCTTCGGTGACCGCGGGGTCCTCGAGGCTCGGCAGGCGCAGCGAGCGCGTTCGCTTCTTGAATTCCTCGATCTCGGCGAGGATTCGCTGCCGAGCGCGGTCGCTCGAAGCGTGCTCGGCCTGGTACGTCATCGCGCCGATTCGCGCACGCGCGTCCGTGTAGCTCGACGTGACCAGACCCATCCGGCGGATCAGCCGCGTCAACCGCGCGTTGAGCTCCTCGCGCTTCGGCCCCACTTCCTCTTCCAGGTCGCGGAGCTTCTGCTCCAGGGCCTGATACTCGGCGGAGCCCTTGATTTCCTCTTCCCGCGTCTTTTGCTCGGGGATTTTCTTTTCCAGGAAGGAGGCGTACAGACGGGAGAAGCGCCCCTGGTAGCTTTTCCAGGGCCGCAGCCCGTACATCTCGTCGTAGAGGGCCCAGCCGAGAGAGGCAATCAGCAGGAGCGACGAAATGAGCAGCCAGGGGGCCAGCGATTGGCTGGTAACCGGGTCCCTCTCCAGGTTCTCAGCCACCGTGCTCCTCCCCGCTCCGCTTCCCGCTTAACGTCAGATATCGAACCACGGTGTCACCCAGATGTATTTGATCCGGAACACGAGCCGCGCCACGATCTTGAACGGCAGCAGCAGCATGGTGATCATCAGGAACTGCAGCGTCAGATATTGCAGGAGGCTCATCCGCCGGTAGATTCTGCGGTTGAACTCCGTGGCCGTAATCAGCTTATGAATGCCCCACCCCGACACCAGCACGAACAATCCCATCACGGCCCCGCCGAAAAGGGTGGTCCCCCACGGCAGCGTAATCTGCATGAAATCCGGAAGAACTTTGTTGACGATCTCGTGGAGGTCCTGGTTGACCGTGTACTCCAGCCGGTTCGGGTCCCACGTTTGCCCCGGCCAGAACCACATCCATCCCGGCCCGCGAATGAACGTGCCGATGATGATCATCGAAACCCAGAGGACCACAAAGCCGAAACAGAACGCTCCAATGGCGAACTTTCGCTGCTTCCACGTGTAGTAGCCGGCGCCCAGCGGATTCTCGTCGATATAAGGAATGGCCATGAGGCCGATGATGATCAGGGTCGGCATCACGACGCCCGCCATCCAGGGGTGGAAGTAAACGAGCATCTCCTGGAGGCCGAGGAAGTACCACGGCGCCTTTGCCGGGTTCATCGTCACGTTGGGGTTGGCGGGTTCCTCGAGCGGCGCGTCGAGCGTGATGGACCAGACCATCAGAATAACCGTCACGATGATGGCCGCCAGAAACTCGATGCGCAGCAGGTACGGCCAGACGTGCACTTCCTTGTCCCAGCTCGGCTTCCAGGGAAGGGTCTTGCGGTGGTGCGTTTTGGCGAGTTCCGGGTCCTTTTCGAGCTGCTCGATCAGGCGGTCGTTCGCCCGCGCCTGCTTCAACCCGTACCAGGTGTAGAAGGGCACCAGAAAAAGCAGCGCCACAATCGGAATGTTGTCCGGCGCCGCGATGATTTCCCAGAGCTGGTACCAGTCCATAGAAAAACCGTTAAGAGTTGAGAGTCCGGAGCCGAGAGTTGAAACGCCGGGGCTCCACGCCATCGCGCGCCCGTCCGGCGGGGTCCCCTGGGCTTCGGACTCTCAACTCGAAACTCTCCACTCCCGACACCCCACTTCCGCGCGATCGCTCCCTCACGTATGCTGCGGCGCCTGGTAAACCGGCTGCTTGTCCTTGATTTCCGACTCGAGCATCACCGGCGCCGGCCCGGAAATCCCGCCGTCTTTGCGCACGCGCCAGAAGTGCACGCCCATGAACACCGCCGCGATCAGCGGGATGGCGATGCAATGCCAGATGTAGCTCCGCAGCAGCGCGTTGGCGTCCACAATCGATCCGCCCAGCAGCGCGAAGCGCACATCGTTGAACGCCGTCATGCCGAGCTGCGGCCCGAACGGCCCTTCGTGGCCCAGCAGCGGCGTCGCCTGGGCCATGCTCGTTCCCACCGTCACCGCCCAGAAACCGAGCTGGTCGTCAGGCAGCAGGTAGCCGGTAAAGGAAAGCAGCATCGTCAGCACCAGCAGAACCACGCCCACGCACCAGTTCCACTCCCGCGGCCGCTTGTAAGAGCCCGTCAGGAACACCCGGAACATGTGCAGCCACACGGTGATGATCATCAGGTGCGCGGCCCACCGGTGCATGTTCCGCAGCAGCTTCCCGAAGGGGACGTCGGACATCAGATAAACGATGTCCCGGTAGGCCTGCCCCTTCGTCGGGTGGTAGTAAAACATGAGGAGGATGCCCGTAATCGTGAGCACGATGAAGAGATAGAAAGTAATGCCCCCCATGCCCCACGTGTAGCTGTAACGGACGGCGTCGCGATTGATTTTGGCCGGATGAAGGTGAAGGAAAACGTTCGACAGGACGCCCAGCGCGCGCGAGCGCGACGAGTCATCGTGCTTGACGCGGAAGATGGATTTGAAGAGCGCGGTCTTTTCGGGCTGCTTGAGCGGCGCGACAACGTCCGTCCGGACCTTTTCTTTCAGGACCTGCGCCTTCTCCTTGACCTCTTCCAGGAGAAGCCCCACGCCCCGCTTGCCGTTCGCGCCGTTTTTTTCTTCGTCGCCCATAGCAAACTCTTCAGTCAGGCGGCTGGCCGCCGCGCATCCCGCCTGCGGACGGGGCCGACGGCATCCCTAAACCGGGATAAACGCACCGGCGTCGTCGAATTCACTGCGCTTCCCCTTCTCCTTCTCCCAGGTGTAGAGCCGGCTGAGGTCCACCACAATCTGGCCCGTCGCATCCAGCTCGACGTGCGGCCTGTCCATGGGCCGCGGCGCCGGCCCTTCAAAATTCACCCCGTCCGGCGTGTACCCGCTGCCATGGCACGGACACTTGAATTTGTTTTCGCTCAACTTCCAGTCCGGCGTGCAGCCCAGGTGCGTGCACCGCGCGAAGATCACGTAAAGGCGCGTCGGCTCCCGCACCACCCAGATGCGGTACTGCTGCTTGAAGCGCTCGTCCACGCCCAGGTTGTAGTCGGAAGGATAGCCGATGCGGAAAACCGTGGAGGGTTCGAATAGCGCGCGCGGGAAAAAGAAGCGCAGGAACATCAGGAAATTCGCCGCCACGAATCCCCACACGCACGTCCAGATGATTCGCCGGCGCATTTTCGCGGCGGGAGGTCTCTCTTCCGCGCTCGCCTTGCTCTTCGCCGCCGGCTTTACAGGCGCCTTAGGTGCCGCTTTCACTGTTTCGGGAGGAGGGGCGCTTCCTGAAGTCCTGGGAGTTTTTTCATCCGCCATCGGCAACCCTGGGATTCATCCCCGACCCTGTCGGAGCAGATTAGAATGGGAATTTCCCTGCCCGCCCAAGAGAGGAAATCTATATGAAGGCCCCGAAGTGTGTCAAGACACTTTGTCCGATGCTTCCGGCGACTTGACCCGTGTCAGGCGCGCAATTCGCCCCGCGCGATCCCCACCCGGCGCAAACCGCGTTTTCAGGGTCCGCCGCGGCGCAACTGCACTGGACCGGGACAATTTGGTCTCCGGCCACTTTTGTTTCGTCAAACTCGACTTTTTGTCCGCCGCATCCCTTCTATACTTGCCGTTTTTCTTGACGCTTGCGAGCGCGCAGTATAAAGTTCAAATAGGTCCCGAAACCGGGTTGGCACCCTCGCGCCTCTCGGAAGATGGCTTGGCCGACACCGGGTCCGGCCGGCAAGATCGCTCGTGCCGGTCGGAGGAGTCCGAGACTTTGCGATCTTTCTTCGGAGGACTCATGCCTCATCGTCGTATTCCTTCCTCGCTCATCACCTTGACGCTTTCGCTGGCAGTCTTCCTCGTCGCCTTCGGGGGCGTCTCGCAAACGGAAGGTGCCGGCAAACAGGCCGAAGCGCCCGATGAAATCATCCTGAAGGGCGCGCCCCTCGGCGGGGTCAAGTTCACTCACAAACTGCACGCTGAAGGGCACGCAGGCAAGAATTGCACCGTCTGCCATCACGAATCGAAGCCTCAGAAGCCCAACGCTTCGCCCCAACAGGCCTGCCGAGATTGCCACACCAAACCCACGCAGGCCGGAATGAAGACCGGACTTCAACTGGCTTTCCACAACCCCACGGCCAAAACCGGCACCTGCATCGACTGCCATCTGAAGGAAAGCGCCGCCGGCAAGAAGGCTCCCACGAAGTGCGTGGACTGCCACAAGAAGTCCAATGTGTGAGGCGGCGCGGGACGGGACGGGTTTTCAACCCTCCACCTGAAACCTTCCACGGCAACGGCACGAACGCTTTCGCGAGCCTCGTGCCGTTGACCGTTCTGCTTTTCGGCCTCCGCCCCTGAGAAGGCGTCGATTCCGTTTCTCCCTTTCCGCTCGCCGTCGCTCCACCGAAGACAATCTGACCGCGAAATCTCTCACCCGCCACGCGCCACGCCGGTGCGTCGAGCACGGAATCAGTCGAGCAGGTCCGCGCCGGGCTGAGGCCAGCGCGGGCTGCGATTTCGCTTGACAGGGACCTCGAGCAGACAGATAATGTGAATTATAATTCACATAAGACGGAGGGCCCTGTGAGGCGCGAGAAACTCGATACCCAAGTCCGGCAGGCGCAGATTGTGCAGGCGGCGCTGGGGCTGATCGCCCAGCAGGGACTGCGCCGGCTGAGCGTGGGGGCGGTGGCGCGGCGCGTGGGCCTGGTCCCTTCGGCGCTTTACCGTCATTTTCGAAACAAGGAAGAAATCGTCCTGGCCTGCTTCGAGTTCGTGCGCTCGCGCGCCCTCGCGAACCTGGAAGCGGTCTCCGCGGCGAGCCCCAACGCGCTCGAACGGCTGGAGCGCCTGATCCGGCTGACCGTGCAGATGGTCCGCGAATTACAAGCCCTTCCGCGCATCATCTTCGCCGAGGGGTTTGCCAGCGAGCTGCCCGCGCGGCGCCGGAAAATCTACCAGTTGCTCCAGGGCGTGCTCGCCAGGCTGGAAGAAGTGGTGCGTGAGGGGCAGCGGCGCGGAGAAATCCGCGCCGACGTCGACGCGCGCTCGCTTGCCGTCATGGTCTGGGGCCAACTGCCGCCCCTCGTCATCCTCTGGCACGTCAGCGACGGCCAGTTCGACGTCACCCGGCAGGCGGAAAAATCCTGGCAGGTGCTCCGCCGGGCGCTTGCGGCGAAGAGACAGAAATAGATTGCACAAATGAATGACCGTTCACATCAGCGGTCATCCGGAAAGAAATAAGGTGATGCCATGGAGATTTCTCCGAACCTCTTCAAATCCCGCCGACCCGCGCTCATCGGAGTGGCCGCGGTCGTGGCGCTCGCCGCCTTCGGCTATCTGCTGCGAGGTTTCCTCTCGGGCAGCGACAACGTGGTCCGCGTTTCAGGCAACATCGAGGTCATTGACGCGCAATTGAGCTTCAAGCTGGCGGGCCGCGTCGAGGAGCGGCGGGTCCGCGAAGGCGAAACGGTGCGCCAGGGCCAGGTGATCGCCCGGCTCGAAAGCCGCGAACTCGAGCACGAAGTCGCGTTGCGGCGCGCCGAGGTCGCGGCCGCGCGCGCCGCGCTGGCCGAGCTCGAAGCGGGCTCGAGGCCGGAAGAAATTGCTCAGGCGGAAGCGGCGATGCTTCAGGCGAAGGCGCGGCTGGAAGAACTCGAAGCGGGTTCGCGGCCGCAGGAACTGGCGGCGGCGGAAGCGGCCGTGGCGCGCGCGCGGGCGGAAGCGGAACGCGCGGCTTCCGACTTCGAGCGTTACGACGGCCTCTACCGGCTGGAGATCGTTTCCGCCGAGCGCCGCGACCACGCGCGCGCCGCCCTCGAAACCGCCGAAGCGCGCCTGCGCGAAGCGGAAGAACAACTGAAGCTGGTCCAGGAAGGCCCGCGGCGCGAACAGGTGGAACAGGCGCGCGCCGCCTACCGCCAGGCGAAAGAAAACTTCGAGCTGGTGCGCAAAGGCCCGCGGCGCGAACAGATCGCGCAGGCTCGCGCGCGGCACGAGCAGGCGCAGCAGGCGCTGGGCGTGGCCGAGACACGCTTCGGTTACGCGACGCTTACGGCGCCCTTCGCGGGCGTTGTGCTCTCGGAAAACATCGAGCCCGGCGAATTCGTCACGGCGGGCACGCCGGTCGTGACCGTCGGCGACGTCGCGAACGTCTGGCTGCGCGCCTACCTCAACGAGACCGATCTGGGACGCGTGAAGCTGGGCCAGCGCGCGCGCGTCACGACGGATACCTTCCCCGGGAAATCCTACGAGGGCCGCGTGACCTTCATTTCCTCCGAGGCCGAGTTCACGCCGCGCAGCGTGCAGACGCACAAGGAGCGCGTCAAGCTCGTTTACCGCATCAAGATCGACGTCCCGAATCCGCACCGCGAACTCAAGCCGGGCATGCCGGCGGACGCGGAAATTCTTCTCGACATCGCCGGCGGGGGCGAATGATGGAACCCCTCCGCGCCGAGAAGCTGACGAAGAAATTCGGCCCGCTCACCGCCGTGGACTCGCTCTCGCTCCACGTCGCGGAAGGCGAGATTTTCGGCCTGGTCGGTCCGGATGGAGCCGGAAAGACGACGACGATGCGGCTGCTCACGGCGATTCTCGACCCGACTTCGGGCGACGCGTGGGTGGCCGGACATCACGTGGTACGCGACGGCGAAAAGTTAAAAGACGCCATCGGTTACATGAGCCAGCGCTTCGGACTGTATCCGGACCTGACGGTGCTCGAGAACATCGAGTTTTACGCCGACATCTACGGCGTCGCGAAGGCGGGGCGGAGCGAGAAGATCGAAAGCCTGCTCGCCTTCAGCCACCTGACGCCGTTCAAGCGGCGGCTGGCGGGAAACCTTTCCGGCGGGATGAAGCAGAAGCTGGGTCTGGCCTGCGCGCTCGTGCACACGCCGCGCGTGCTGTTTCTCGACGAGCCGACGAACGGCGTGGACCCGGCGTCACGCCGCGATTTCTGGCGCATCCTTTACGCGCTGCTGCGCGAACGGGTGACGATCTTCGTTTCCACCGCCTACCTTGACGAGGCCGAGCGCTGCCATCGCGTCGGGCTGATCCATCAGGGCAAGCTGCTCGCCGTGGACACGCCCGACGGCCTGAAGCGGCTGATGCCGGGAGCGATTCTCGAATTGCGCTGCGCGGAGCCGCGTCGCGCGGCGCAGCTCCTGTGCCGCGAGCTTCCCGCCGACTCGGTGGGCCTCTTCGGCGACCGCGTCCACGTAGTGACACCGAATCCCGAGGCCGGCGCCGAGACGGTCGCGGCGAAACTCGCGCGGGAGGCGATTCGGATGGAGGACCTGCGCGTCATCGAACCGACGCTTGAGGACGTCTTCGTTTCGGTTTTGTCCGAGAAGCGTTGAGGCCTTGATGGAAAACAGCGAAACCCACTCGAACGCCGTCGTCGTCCGGGAACTCGAGCGCCGTTTCGGCAGCTTCGTCGCGGTCAACCGCATCAGCTTCGAAGTGCGCCGCGGCGAAATCTTCGGCTTTCTGGGCCCGAACGGCGCGGGCAAGTCCACAACCATCCGGATGCTTTCCGGAATCCTCGCGCCCACAGGAGGCTCGGGGACCGTGGCGGGTTTCGACGTGCGCACGCAGGCGGAGGAAATCAAGAGCCGCATCGGGTACATGAGCCAGCGCTTCTCGCTCTACGAAGACCTGACCGTGGAAGAGAACCTCGATTTTTATTCGGGGATCTACCGCATTCCCGCCGCCAAAAAGAAAGAGCGCAAGGAATGGGCGCTCGAGATGGCGGGCCTTCAGGACCATCGCGGGACGCGCACCGGAATTCTCTCCGGCGGATGGAAGCAGCGGCTGGCGCTGGGGTGCGCGGTCCTGCACGAACCTCCCATCATCTTTCTCGACGAGCCCACCTCGGGCGTGGACCCCATCAGCCGCCGCCGGTTCTGGGACCTCATCTACGACCTCGCCGGGCGCGGCGTCACGGCGTTTGTGACCACGCACTATATGGACGAAGCCGAGTATTGCGACCGCCTGACGCTCATTTATCGCGGCGAACTGATCGCCATGGGGACGCCGGCGGAATTGAAAGCCCGCGTGATGCGCGACGACGTGCTCGAGGTCGTGTGCGACCGTCCGCAGGAGGCGCTCGACCATGTGCTGGAAGCAGAAGGAATCAAGGAGGCGGCGCTCTTCGGCCGAGGGCTGCACGTGGTGACCGAGGGCGGCGCGGGCGCCGCGCAACTTCTTCGCGAGCGGCTCGCGCGCTCGGGTCATCAGGTGGCGCGAATCGAGAAGGTCCGGCCGGCGCTCGAAGACGTTTTCGTCTCGCTGATCGAAGCGCACGACCGCGAGCACGCGAACGAGGCAGAGGTGCGGCAATGAACCCGCGGCGCGTGCGCGCAATGGCGCGAAAGGAGTTTCTGCACATCCTGCGCGACCCGCGCAGCCTGGGCATGGCGATCGTCATGCCGATGGTCCTCCTGCTCCTGTTCGGCTACGCGCTGACGCTCGACGTGGACCGCGTCCCGCTGATCGTCTGGGACCAGGATGGGGGGCCGGAAAGCCGCGAGCTGGTCAGCCGCTTCACCGGCTCACGGTACTTTGCGCTGCATTCCCGCGCGAGCGATTACCGCCAGGTGGAACGCGCGCTCGACCGCGGCGCGGCGATGGCGGCGCTGGTCGTCCCCGTCAACTTCGGCGCGCGCGTCGCCGCCGGACGCGCCGCGACGGCGCAGTTGATTGTGGACGGCAGCGACGCCAACACGGCGACGATCGTGGTCGGCTACGCCTCGGCGGTCGTCGAAGCCTACTCTCTGGAAACGACGGTGCGCGGCCTCGAACGCCTGCGCGGCCGCCCCGAACTCCAGCCGCTCGAAATCCGCCCGCGCGTCTGGTTCAACGAGGACCTGGAATCCAGGAACTACATCGTTCCCGGCCTGATCGCCGTCCTGATGATGGTGATCGCGGCGCTCCTCACCTCGCTCACCGTGGCCCGCGAGTGGGAACGGGGAACGATGGAGCAGTTGATTTCCACTCCCGTGCGCAGCTCCGAGCTGATGCTCGGCAAGCTGCTTCCCTATTTCGTCATCGGCATGCTCGACGTCCTGCTCGCCGTGCTGATGGGCGAGTTCCTCTTCTCCGTGCCGCTGCGCGGGAGCGTGGCGCTGCTGTTCGCGATGGCCGCGGTGTTTCTGGTCGGCGCGCTTTCGCTCGGCTTGCTGATCAGCATTGTCGCCAAAAGCCAGCTCGTCGCGAACCAGTTGGCGATGGTCCTGACGTTCGTCCCCGCCTTCATTCTCTCCGGAATGATTTACGCGATTGAGAACATGCCGGTGCCGATCCAGATGGTCACGTACCTGGTTCCGGCGCGCTACTTCGTGGCGCTTTTGAAGGGAATCTATCTGAAGGGCGTGGGGCTGGAAATTCTGTGGCTCGAAGCGCTGCTGCTGGCGCTGTTCGGCGCGGCGATGCTGGCCGTGGCGCACCGCAAGTTCAAGAAGAAACTGGAGTGAGACGTGCGTGAACGGCTGCGACACATGCTGGTGAAGGAATTCATCCAGGCGCTGCGGGACCCGCGGATGAAGGCAATCCTGTTTGTCATGCCGGTGGTGCAGCTCATCGTTTTCGGCTACGCGGTGACGACCGACGTGCGCGACGTCCGCACCGCCGTGTTCGACCTGGACAACACTGTTTCCAGCCGGGAGCTGACCAGCCGGTTCGCCGGTTCGGGCTACTTTCGCATCGTCGAAGACGTGCAGGACGAAGCGCAGGTGCGACGTCTGCTCGACCACAGCCGCGTCAGCGTCGTCCTGCGCATGAACAAAGGCTTCGAAGAGGACCTGCGGGCGGGACGGACGGCCAGGCTCCAGGTGCTGCTGGACGGGACCGATTCGAACACGGCCGGAATTGTCCTGCAATACGCCGCGCGGGTGGCGGGCAGTTTCTCGCGGGACATTCTTGAAGTCCGCCGGCTGCGTCTGGCCGGCGCGGCCTCCGCGCCGGGCGGCGTCGAGCTCGAGACGCGCGCCTGGTTCAACGAAAACCTCGAAAGCCGCAACTTCTACGTTCCGGGCGTGGTGGCCATCCTCGTCACGCTCCTCACGCTGCTGCTGACCAGCATGGCGGTGGTGCGCGAAAAAGAAATCGGCACGATGGAACAGATCATGGTGACTCCCATCCGGCCGGCGGAGTTCATCCTCGGCAAGACGCTGCCGTTTGCGCTCATCAGTTTCGCCAACGTCTTCCTGGTGACCACGGTGGGCGTGCTGTGGTTCGGCGTTCCCGTGCGGGGAAACCTCTTGCTGCTGTTTCTCTCGACCGCGCTCTTCCTTCTGACGGCGCTCGGCGTCGGGCTGCTGATTTCCACCATCAGCCAGACGCAGCAGCAGGCGATGATGGGGACGTTTTTCTTCTACATGCCGGCCATGCTGCTTTCCGGGTTCATGTTTCCGATCGCCCACATGCCCGAGCCTGTCCAATGGCTGACGCTCGCGAATCCGCTGCGCTATTTTCTGGTCATCCTCCGCGGCCTGTTTCTCAAAGGCGTCGGGCTTGACATCCTCTGGCCGCAGATGGCGGCGCTGGCGGTGATTGGAATCCTGACGCTGGCGCTGGCCTCGCGCCGCTTCCGCAAGACCTTGGCGTGACGGCGGAAGGCGGCCTTCCTGCGACACGCGCACTGAGCCGATCAACGAAACTCCCCGCCGCGCCGCGCATCGATTAAGATAGCAACGATGCGCAGGGGCGGACCCGCCGGCGGGCGCGGGCGCGGCCGCTTCCCTCGCAAGGCCGCCGATGCCGCCGCCCAGTAGGACCGACTTCGTCATGCCGCGTCTGCGAGCTTTCTTCAAGCTCGAGCGTGGAGAAGAGTTTCCCGTCCTGCTCCTCTTCCTTTCGCTGACGATCGCGCTGGCGAATTTCGTGGTGGCCAAAGCGGTGCGGGACGCGCTGTTTCTCGACCGCTTCCGGGCTGACGCCCTGCCGTACGTTTACGTCGCCGTGGCCCTGTCGATCGGCGCGGTGGTTTCCGTGTACATTCGCCTCGCCGCGCGCGTCTCGCAGCTCCGCCTGATTTCCGCCACGCTCGTCTTCTTCATGACCAACGTCGTCGTCATCTGGTGGGGCGTGCGGCGCGGCTGGGCGCCGATGGCGGCCGTCTTCTACGTCTGGACCAGCCTGTTCGGGATCATCCTCACCGTCCAGGTGTGGACGCTGGCGAGCAGCCTGCTCAACGCGCGGCAGGCGCGCCGGCTCTTTCCGCTCGTCGGCAGCGGCGGAATTCTCGGCGCGACGCTCGGTGGATTGCTGGCCGCCCTGCTCGTGAAATCGCTGGGCACGGAAAATCTCATCCTCGTGCTCCTTCTCCTGCTGGGAGTTTCGCTCGGCCTCGCGCAAGTTGTGGGCCGCTGCTTCTGCCCGGCGGGACTGGTTCCCTGCTCGGCGGGGATTCCTCCCCGGAAGCTGAATATCCTCCGGGTCCTGCGCATGACGTTCGCCTCGCCGTACCTGCGCCTCATCGCGCTGCTGCTGGCGATTGCCGCGGTGGTCACGCTCACGGTGGACTTCCAGTTCAAGCTCATCGCGCAGGATGCGATAGAGGGCAAGGACTCGCTCACGCGCTTCTTCGGATCGTTCCACGCTTACGTCGGCGCGGCGGCGTTTCTGCTGCAAATCCTGATCGGTCCGCGCGTCTTCGAGAAGCACGGCCTGCGGCTGACGCTCCTGGTGCTGCCCGTGGCGCTGCTGGCCGGCACGGCCGTGCTGCTCGCCTTCCCGCTTTCCCTTCTCAGCGGAATTCTCCTCAAGGGCAGCGAGGGAACGCTCCGCCACTCGATTGACCGCTCGACGATCGAAGCGCTTTACGTTCCCATTCCCGAATCCGTCAAGACGCAGGTGAAGGCCGTGATTGACATGGTGCTTCAGCGCCTCGCGGACGGGCTGGGCGGCGTGCTGCTGCTCGCGATGACGGCCGGCCTCGGCCTGGGGCTGAGGGGTCTCGCCCTCTTCAACGCGCTGCTGATCGGCGCGTGGATCTGGACGGCGACGCGGACGCGGAAGCAATACGTCGCCGCGGTGCGCTCGACGCTTGCGGAGCGCCAGATCGTGCCGGAGTCGGCGCTGCGTTCCGCTTTCCGCGATCCGGAATCGCTTCAGACGCTGCGCGCCATGATGAACGACGCGGACGAAGAAGTGGTGCTCTACGCGATGGAGGTGGCGCTGGCGGTGGGGCGAAGAGATTTGCTGAGCAAACGGCTGCTCGATCACCCTTCGCGCAACGTCCGCCTGCGCGCCATCGAAGAAATCCCGCTCACCGCGGACGACCTGCTGGCGAAACTCCGCGACGAGCCGGACATTCAGGTGCGGGCGAAAGCCATGGGCCGCGCGTGCCGCGTGACTCGTCCGGAGAGCCCGCTCGCCGCGGTGTACGAGCAGCTCGCGGTGCCCGATCTGCGCCTGCGCCTCGCCGCGCTTTCCTGCCTCGCGCAGCAGGTGCCGGAATCGGAGGCGAAGCCCCTGCGGCGCTACCTCTCGAGCGTCACCGGAGACCTGCCCGAGGATTCCGTGCGCTGGAAAGATGTCGCGGAAGCGCTGGGCGAGATCCATCATCCGGCCGCCGTGGACTTGCACCTCAAGTTGCTTCACCACCCGAATCCCGAAGTGCGCCTGGAAGCGGTGCGCGGCGCGGGCCGCGCCGGTCATCGCGCGCTGGTGCCGTTTCTGATCCGCATGCTCTCCGACCGCCGCCTGGCGATTCCGGCCGAACGGGCGCTTCAGGAATACGGGCCGCGCATCCTCGGGACGCTGGGCGACGTGCTGCGCGATCCGGCCGAGCCGATGGAAGTCCGCCGCGCGATTCCCGGCGTGCTGGCCGGCATTCCGCATCAGGGCTCGGTGGATTTGCTGCTTCAGGCGCTCGAGGAGCCGGACGGAGCGCTGCGGTTCCAGGCGCTGCGCGCGCTGAACAAGCTGCGCCTGCGGGAAGAAGGCTTTCGCTTCGACCGCCCGCTGCTCACGCGGCGCATCCAGGAGGAGGCCGCGAAGGCGCTCGCCTACCAACGCGCGCTGGTGTGCCTTTATCCCGAAGCCACACGCGACCTGCTCGAGCAGTTGCTGCGCGAGAAAGTTCGCCAGGCGCGCGAGCGCGTCTTCCGCCTGGTGGGACTGATCCTTCCGCCGGCCACCGCGCACGCCGCCTCGAACGCGCTCCTCGGCGACGACCGCGACCGCCGCGCCAGCGCCGCCGAATATCTGGACAACGCGCTTCCGGAAGAGTTGCGGCGCTCGGTGCTGCCGCTGGCCGAAGGGCGCCCCGTGGTGGCGAGCGAAAGCGCGCGGAAGATTCTCGAAAACTGTCTGCGCAACGGCGACGCGCTGCTCGCCGAGTGCGCGCGCGACGCAATCGGCAAGGACCGCTGGCCGGAATTTCCCGCCGCGGAACTTCCGGCCTTCGCGCGCGAAAGGAAAACTGCCATGAGCGAGACGACCCCTTTTGAGCCTCTCATTTCCGAAGGCGCCGCGGCGCCAGGGCGCATGACCGCGCTCCAGAAAGCGGAGTTCCTGCGCCGCTTCGAACCCTTTTCGCACGCCACGGTGGAGGAATTGCTCCGCCTGGCGACGATCGCCAAGGAAGTGCCGTTCGCGCCCGGCGACGTGTTGTTGCTGGAAGGCGAACGCGCCGAAGCCCTCTACCTGATCGTCGAAGGCGAGGTGGAAGCATCGCGGCTCGGCCAGCGCGAAAAGTTCACCGTCGGGCGCGGCACGCCGGTGGGCGGCTTTGCCGTCCTGGCGCGCGACCCTCAGCCGTTTACGGTGCGCGCTGTGACCGAAGGGTTCGTCCTTAAACTCGACGCCGAAGAGCTTTATGACATGCTCTCGCACAATGTCGAGATCGTGTTCAGCATCTTCCGCATGCTGGTGAGGAAAATCGGCGCCGACCCGCGGACGTGGACCAGCATCCCCGTCGAAGCGCGCGAAACCAAGGGCTGAACCACCAAGTGTAGCGGCGGTTTTATACCGCCACGGCCCTTCTGTGTCGCGGCGGTCTCGGACCGCCGGGATCGGGCCCTGACGGAGGAAG
>CAZKXX010000002.1:61489-86165 GCA_964556705.1 uncultured Acidobacteriota bacterium | reverse complement strand
GTCCCCCGAATTCCGAAAGAAATTCCCCCGGTATAATGGCAACGGCGCTTCCGGGTCGCGGAACTGACGCCGCGGCGAGAAGCCCTTACCACTTGGCCTCCGCTTCCACTACAATGGCCCGGCCGCGCCGGCCGGCGGGCTTAGGCCTACGGGGCGGCGCACGGCGCGGTTGAACGCATGAAGGCGAAGGAAAAACTCATTGTGGCGCTCGACGTCCCGAGCGCGGCCGCAGGCGCGCAACTCGCGGAGAAACTCCGCAGTCACGCGGGCGCTTTCAAGGTCGGCCTGGAGAATTTTGCGGCCGAAGGTCCGTTCCTGGCGCGGTTCCTTACCGCGATAGGCGTGCCGGTCTTCCTCGACCTCAAGTTTCACGATATTCCCAACACCGTCGGCGGCGCAGCGCGGGAGGCCGCGGCGCTCGGCGTGTGGATGCTGAACGTTCACGCTTCGGGGGGCCGCAAGATGATGCAAGCGGCGCTCGAAGGCGCGCGCGAGGGCGCCGCCGCGGCCGGCAAGCCGCGCCCGCTCGTCCTCGCAGTGACCGTCCTGACGAGCCTGTCCGCGGCGGACCTGGCCGAAGCGGGCGTTGCAGGCTCGCCGGAAGAGTCAGTCCTGCGTCTGGCCGAACTCGCCCGAGTGGCAGGGCTGGACGGAGTAGTCGCTTCGCCCGCCGAAATCGCCGCGCTGCGCCGCGCGCTGGGGCCTGAATTCATAATTGTCACGCCGGGTATCCGGCCCGCCGCGGCCGGCGCCGGCGACCAGGTGCGCATCGCGACGCCGGAAGCTGCGGTTCGAGCCGGCGCTGACTACCTCGTCGTCGGACGTCCCATCACGAAGGCGCCCAACCCCGCAGCGGCGGCAGACGCAATCGTCCAGGAAATTGAACGGGCGCTCGCCTGGCGTTAAGCCCTGCGTGAACCGTGGTCGTGCGAGCGTTATTGCGCACGATTTCCGATGGACCTTACCACCTCTTGGCTTTTCATTCTGGGTCTCGGCTTTCTGATAGTGGGAGGGGAGATGCTCGTCCGCGGGGCGTCGCGCCTCGCCGGAGCCTTCGGCGTGTCTCCGCTGGTCATCGGGCTCACCGTAGTCGCCTACGGAACGGGCTCGCCGGAGCTGGCCGTGAGCGCCCTTTCCGCCTACTCCAACGAGCCCGACATCGCGCTGGGCAATGTGGTCGGGAGCAACATTCTGAACGTGCTTCTCGTTCTCGGCGTCTCGGCCCTGATTGCGCCGCTCAACGTTCATCGCCAGCTTGTGAAGCTCGATGTGCCCATCATGATCGGGGTTTCCGTGCTGCTGTTCCTCATGGCGTTCGACGGCGCGCTGGGGCGATTGGACGGATTCCTGCTCTTCACCGGGATCGTCGCGTACACGGCGTTCGCCATCCGCCTCAGCCGGCGGGAGGCGCAGCGGGAACTTGATGACTCCAGGGAGAGGGCTGCGGCCCGCCCTGCGGCGCGGCGGGTTGCGGCTCACTGCGGACTTATTTTTGGCGGGCTCGCATTGCTCGTCGTCGGCTCGCACTGGCTCGTGAATGGCGCGGTGGCGATGGCACATGCGCTGGGCATCAGCGAGCTGATCGTCGGCTTGACCGTCGTCGCCGCCGGGACCTCGCTTCCCGAAGTGGTCACCTCCATCATTGCCGCGCTGCGCGGAGAGCGAGATATCGCCGTCGGAAACGTCGTGGGCAGCAACATCTTCAACATTCTGGGAGTGCTGGGCATCGCAGGACTCGTCGCTCCGGGCGGCATCCCTGTTTCCGACACGGCGTTACGGTTCGATCTTCCCGTGATGATTGCAGCGGCCGTCGCCTGCCTGCCGATCTTCTTCACCGGCAACCTGGTCGCGCGCTGGGAAGGCGGACTGCTCTTCTTTTACTATCTGGCCTACGTCGTCTATCTCGTCCTGCGCGGATTGCGGCATGACACCCTTCCGTTCTACAGCGCCGCGATGGCGATTTTCATTGCTCCGTTGACAGGATTGACGCTTGTTTACCTTGCGTGGCGGGCGCGGCGGAAGCAGAAGTCCTCTTCGCCAGGGTCTTAGTTGACCGCTCAGGCGGCACCGAAAGAGGCCGTTCAACTTTCCGGCCGAAAAGGCTAATTACTCCTTACTGTAAACCACCCTGCCCGCAACGAGCGTCGCTGTGACCGCGCCCTTCAACTTCCATCCATCGAAGGGCGAGTTGCGGCTTTTGGAGCGCCCCTTGGCAGCCTCGTAGGTCCACTCACGGTTCGGATCGAAAATCGTGAGATCGGCGCCGCCGCCCGGCCGCAGCCTCCCGAGCGGCTGGCCGATGATCCGCGCGGGATTCGTGCTCATCAACACGACGAGGTGGGCGAGAGAAATTTTTCCGGTGTGAACGAGCTGCGTCATGGCGAGCGCGAACGCCGTTTCAAGACCAATCACACCGAAAGCAGCTTCCGCAAGCGGCTTCGCCTTCAATGGCGCGGCGTGCGGCGCGTGGTCCGTGGCGATGGCGTCCACGGTGCCGTCCGCGAGCCCGGCGAGGACCGCCGCAAGGTCCGCGGCGGCGCGCAGCGGAGGATTCATCTTGGCATTCGTCCCGTAACGTTCCACGGCTTCCTCGGTGAGCGAGAAATGGTGCGGTGTCACCTCGCAGGTGGCGCGGATACCCCGGCGCTTCGCCGCCCGGACCATCTCCACGGCGCGCGCCGTTGAAAGGTGCGCGATGTGTACGTGCGCGCCCGTCGCTTCCGCCAGCACCAGGTCGCGGGCCACACAAACGTCTTCGGAAGCGTTGGGAATCCCGCGAACGCGGAGGCGATCCGAGACCGGGCCTTCGTTCACCGCGCCGCCCGCGCTGAGCGAGGGATCTTCGCAGTGGTCGATGATGGGAATGCCGAGCTCGCGCGCCCACTTCAGGGCGCGTCGCAGGAGGCCAGCCGTCTTGACGGGTCGTCCGTCGTCCGAAAACGCCACCGCGCCAGCAGCCCGGAGCGCCGCGAAATCCGTCAGCGACTCTCCCTCGCTGGCCATCGAGACTGCACCGATGGGAAAGACCCGCGCCAGGCCGAGGGCCTTCGCCTTCTCGACCGCCGCGCGGACGAGTTCCGCGGAATCGGTCACCGGGCGCGTATTCGGCATGGGACAGACTGCTGTGAAGCCTCCGGTGACCGCGGCCTGTAGCCCCGTCTCGAGCGTCTCGGACTCCTCGCCGCCCGGCTCGCGCAAGTGTACGTGAATATCCACAAACCCCGGCGACACCACCTGCCCGCGCGCGCCCAGCGTCTCGTCGGCGCGAAGTCCGATGTTCGGCGAAATCTCCCGAACCGTGCCCTCTTCGACGAGGACGTCGAGCGCGCCGTCGAGCCCGTCTTCCGGCGACAGCACGCGTCCACCCTTGATGAGCAGCGAACTCATAAGTGCAGCGAGTATAGCATCGGCTGGAAAGGCGCGAGCCGGCCGTCAGCGCCGCAGGCCGGAAGCGCTTGCGCATCGCCCGCCAGGCCAGAGCGTCTCAGGCGCTGCCGGCGTCGGAAAAAAGCGGAAGGTAATAGTCCTTGACGGGCTGAAACGTCTTGCGGTGCTCGGAGCAGGGGCCGAAGCGCGCGATGGCTTCCAGGTGCTCCGGCGTTCCGTAGCCCTTGTTCTGCGCGAGGTGATATTCGGGAAAGAGCCGGTCGAGTTCTTCCATCTTCCGGTCGCGTTCCACCTTGGCCAGAATCGAGGCGGCGGCGATCGTCGCTGACTGCGCGTCCCCGTGCACGATGGCGCGGTGCGGAATGTAGAAGTTGACGCCGCGGCCTTCCAGCGGCATGGCGTCTGTCAGGACGAACTCGGGCGGCGGGTTGAGCTGGCCGAGGGCGCGCAACATCGCCTGGCGCGAAGCTTCGTACACGTTGAGCAGGTCCACTTCTTGAGCATCCACCGCGACAACATGATAGGCGAGCGCCTGGGCGCGGATTTCTTCCGCCAGCTCCAGCCTCACTTCCGGAGAAAGTTTCTTGGAGTCGTCAAGCCCTGCGATGGGACGGTCCGGGTCGAGAATGACGGCGGCGGCGTAGAGCGGGCCGAGCAGCGCGCCGCGCCCCGCTTCGTCGCAGCCCGCCACGCGACGCCAGCCCTGGCGGAACGCCAGCTTCTCGAGTCTCAACGTGCATTCGCTTCGGCGAGGGGAATCGGCGGCACGGGCGCGAGGCATAGGTTGGCGGAGAGTTTAGCCCACGCCGCGCGCGATGCGCAATGGCGAATTCGCGCCGTCTTTCTTCAGTGGTGGATCGCGAACTGAAGGACAAACAGCGCGGCGAAGATGTACGTCAGCACCGGGCATTCGCGCCAGCGGCCGGTGGCGAGCTTCCCGACGGCGTAGGCGATAAAGCCCATGGCGATGCCCGAAGCGATGCTGAAGGTGAGCGGGATGCCGACCAGGGTGAGAAACGCGGGAAGGTATTCCGTGGGGTCTTCCCATTCCAATTCGCGAACGACTTTGAGCATCATCGCGCCCACGACGATGAGAGCCGGGGCGAGGGTGGGATAGCGCAGGATGGGATCGCCCGTCTCCGTCGTTCCAATCGAAACGCCCCCGCCGATCATCGAAGCGAGCGGGCTGAAAAACATTGCGCCGAGCAGCAGCGCGCCCGTCACCAGGTTGGCGAGACCGGTCCGAGCGCCGTCGGAGACGCCAGCGGCGGATTCGATGTAGCAGGTCACCGTCGAAGTGCCGAGCGCCGCTCCCATCGTGGTGCCCACGGCGTCGGAAAAAAGGGCGCGGCCGGAGCGCGGGAGCTTGCCCTCACGCAGCAGTCCCGCCTGCTGGCCGACGCCCACCAGCGTTCCCACGGTGTCGAAGAGCGCGAGATAGAGAAGAACAAACACGGCGGTCGCGAGCGTCGCCGTCGGCAGGCTGAAGAGCCCGCGAAGGTCGAATTGCCAGAAGGTAGGTGAAAGATCCACGTTCGTCGAAAAGACTCCCCGATAGCTGACCATTCCAAACGCCGCGGCGATTCCGGTGGTCGCGAGGATGCCGAGGAGAATGGCTCCGCGCACTCGCCATCCGAGCATGGCAATCATGACCAGCAGGCCCAGGAGGCTGACGAGCGCGACCGGCTGGCTCAAGTCGCCGAGCCGTACGAGCGTCGAGGGGCTCGCCACGATGAGGTTGCCGTACTCGAGCCCGATGAGCGTGATGAAGAGCCCGATGCCCGCGGCGATCCCGCACTTCAGCGAGCCGGGAATGGAATCGATGATCTTCGAGCGGATGCCGGAAAGCGTGAGCGCGATGAAGGCGAGCCCTGCCACCAAAACCGCCGCCAGGGCCTGTTGCCAAGTGAGGCCAAAACCGAGCGGCGCTGCGGCGCACAGCGTATAGACGAAGAAAAAGTTTTCGCCCATGCCCGGCGCCAGCGCCACCGGATAGCGCGCCAGCAAGCCCATCAAGAAGGTGGCCAGCGCCGAAGACAGACACGTGGCGTAGAGCACCGCCTGGAAGTCCATGCCCGCCTGCGAGAGGACGCCGGGCTGCACGAAGATGATGTAAGACATCGCCAGGAAGGTGGTGACCCCTCCCAGCGCTTCGCGCCGGACCGTGGTGCCGTGAGCTTCGAGTTGGAAGTAGCGACTCAGGAATTCCGAGATGGTCTTCTCCTGCGACTGCGGAGACCGCGTCCCGCTGTCCAATGCAACGATTCGGATCCCGCTATTTCTTTAATTCAATCGAGACGATTTCGAGCGTCGTCTTGCCGGCGTTTGCAAACGTATGCGTGCGCCCCGTGCCGGGCACGTAAACGAACTGTCCGACCTTCTGCTCCACGTCCTTATAGGTGCCGTCCGTTTCGGTGTCACGCAGCGTCGATCCCTGGACGACCACCGCGACGTGGTCGAGCGTGTGCGTGTGCGGCGGCGTGCTCTCGCCAGGCTTCAAGACCCAGCGGACGACCTCCACCTTGTCGTTATCGTGGAGCGGCTGAGGCTGCACCACTTTCTTCCCGCCCGCCGGCTGCGCCACCAGCGCCAGCGCCGAGAAAAGAATTCCGACCGCGATTCCCGCAACAAATTTCTTCATGTATTCCTCCTGAGTTCGTTCTGGGTTGTCCGGATGACCAGGCTAACTTCCCAGCAGCCGCCGCAGCGCCGGAGCCTGCTCCGGATTTTTGCGAAACAAGATTCTCCGCAGGCGTATCCACTCATCCGGCTCGATCCTCTGCACGGTGCCGCGCCCGCGGTGCGGCGAGAAAGCCAGAATGTGGTCGAGGTCAGGCCGGCGCGTCAAGGGATTCTTCAGGCGCACGGCCTCGCGCGGCGGGCAGAAATCAAGAAGCGATCCCAGCCCGACGTCCCGCCCGTCGGAAGCGGCGCGCGCCAGGCCCACCACCCGCTTCCGGTCCGCTTCGTAGCAGAGGAAGATATCCCCGCGCTTCACGTCCTCGCGCAGGAATTTCAGGCTCGAGGCGCTGCGGATCCATCCCTCGTCGCCGAGTTCGTAGAGGCCGCGAGTCCGCGACCGGAAGTACTCGTCGAATTCCCAGCCGCGTTGGGTGTTCACCTTAAAGACCCAGACGCGCCTTCCGCGCGAGTCTTCCCTCCGTTCCTTGTCCATCGGCGGGAGAGGATACCACCGCGACGCCGCCGGCAGGGAGAGCGCGCGGAAAAATTTGCCTTCGGCGGCGCACTGTTGCAGCATAGACGCGGCGAAGGGCAGCCGGATCGACATGACAGGCTCCGAAATAGACCATCCGGTCGTGGAGGCTCGTGGCGCCGCGTTTCATCTGCCGGGCGGCCGCTCGCTGGTCGAGCGCCTGGACTTCCAGGTGCATCGCGGCGAGACGCTCGTCTTCCTGGGGCGCAGCGGCTCCGGAAAGACGACGACGCTGAAGCTTATCAATCGCCTCCTCGAACCCACGGCAGGCGAAATCATCGTCGAAGGTCGCGCGACGACGGCTTGGGACGCCATCCATCTGCGGCGGCGAATCGGATACGTCATCCAGGAAGTCGGATTGTTTCCACACTTCACCGTGGAGCGTAACGTCGGGCTGGTGCCCGCGCTCGAACGGTGGGCGCCCGAACGCCTTCGCGCCCGCGTGGAGGAAATGCTGCGGCTCGTGGGGCTCGAGCCCAAAGATTTCGCCGCGCGCCTTCCGCACGAGCTCTCGGGCGGACAGCGGCAGCGCGTCGGCGTGGCACGCGCCCTCGCCGCCGATCCTCCCATCCTGCTGATGGACGAACCGTTCGGCGCGCTCGATCCGGTCACACGCGCGGAACTTCAGCGGGAGTTTCGCGAACTGAAGGCGCGGCTCAACAAGACCATCGTCTTCGTCACTCACGACGTGCGCGAAGCGTTGCTGCTCGCCACCCGCGTGGCGCTGATGGCGGAAGGGCGTCTGGTGGGCATTTTCTCGCCGGAACAATTTCTGCTCGCGCCGCAGGCGGAAGCCCGCGCCTTCGTGGCCGCCGCGAACGGTCCCGGCGCGGATGTGATGAGAGGTGGAAAGTGAGCGTTTTCGATTTCCTGATTCGCAACCGCGCCGAAGTTTTCGCGCAGACGCTCGAGCACCTGGGGCTTGTGGGCGTCGCGATGCTCGCCGCATCGCTCCTCGCCGTCCCGTTGGGCATCGCGGCCGCGCGCCACGCGGCGCTGCGGCGCTATGCGCTCGGCGCGGCCAACGTGATTCAGACAGTTCCCAGTCTGGCGCTCTTTGGTTTTTTGATTCCGTTGCCTTTCATCGGCGGAATCGGCGACCGAACGGCAATCGTGGCGCTCACGCTTTACGCCGTCCTGCCGATTCTTCGCAACACTTGCGTCGGGCTCAACGGCGTGGACGGGGCGGTGATGCAGGCGGCGCGCGGAATGGGAATGACCGAACGCCAGATCCTCTGGCAGGTGCAGATGCCGCTCGCCCTCGGCGTCATCTTCGCCGGCGTGCGCGTGGCGGCGGTCATCTCCGTGGGCATCGCGACGATCGCCGCCGCCATCGGCGCGGGGGGGCTGGGCATTTATATCTTCCGCGGCGTGGCGATGGTCAACAACCAGGTCATCCTCGCCGGAGCAATCCCCGCCGCGCTGCTGGCGCTGGTGGTGGACGGGGCGCTGGGCTGGGTCGAAAAACGACTTTCACCGAGGGGCGGATGGAGCGCGGAACCGCAACTCTCCTGACCCTTCTGCTGGCGACGAGTTCCGCCTGCGACACCGCACCCACGGAGCAAGTCGTCGTCGGTTCGAAGAATTTCACCGAACAAATCCTGCTGAGCGAAATGCTCGCGCAGCAAATCGAGGCAAATCCGAACTTGCGGGCCGTCCGCCGTTTCAACCTGGGCGGCACATTGATCGCGCACGAAGCCGTCGCGGCGGGAAAGATTGACGTCTATTTTGAATACACGGGCACCGCGCTCACGGCTGTGCTGGGCGAAAAGCCGTCGAACGATCCGGCCGAAGTGCTCGCGCGAGTCAGAAAGGGTTATGCGGAGCGTTTCGGGCTTGTGGTGGGCGAGCCGCTGGGATTCAACAACACGTTCGTGATCGTCGTGCGCGGAGAGGACGCCCGCCGGCTGAAGCTCGAGAAAACTTCAGACCTCGCGCCGCACGCGCCCCGCTGGCGGCCCGGCTTCGGGTACGAATTCATGGAGCGGCCAGACGGTTATCGCCGCTGGGTGCAAACGTACGGGCTGAAGTTTGGAAACGCGCCGCGCACGATGGAGCTGGGACTGCTCTACCGAGCTCTCGCGGAGCGACAGGTGGATGTCGTCGCCGGGAACTCGACCGACGGTGTTATCGCCTCGCTCGACCTCACCGTGCTTGAGGACGACCGGCACTACTTTCCGCCGTATGAAGCCGTTCCCATCGTCCGGCGCGAGGCTCTCGAGCGGCATCCGCCGCTCGAGGATGCGCTGCGGCGGATGGCAGGGCAATTCAGCGAAGAGGAGATGCGACGGATGAACTACGCGGTGGACAGTGAACACCGCGACGCGCGCGTTGTGGCCGGGGAGTTGCTCAGGGCGAAGCGGCTCCTCAACCGGGGCACTTCGCCCTGAGAGGTCAGTTCCACGTCACTTTGTCCGGCGTCAGCGCGCCTTCCACTTTGACGGCGACGCCGGGGACGGGGACTTCAACCTTCATCGCCACCGGCCCGAGCGCATACTCCGTGGGACCGAGGCGAAGCTCCGACTTCAGCATTTCTTCCCAGGTCACTTCCTGGCCCGTGTAGGCGGACTCGCGTCCCATGATGGCGACCAGCGTCGAGTAGGCGATTTCCTCCGCGTCGTTGTAAGGCTTGCTCGTGCGAATCGCCGTCACCAGGTCCACATGCTCGAGGACGTAGGGACTGTACTTCGATTTCCCCGGCTCGAGGCCCTCTTCCTGGTACTGCCACATGACCTTCCCGGTCTTGTCCCAGATGGTGTCCTTGCAGTTCGTGTAGCCTTCGGTCCCGATGATCTCGTCTTCGATGATGTTCTTGCAGCCTTGAATCTGGCGGCACATGCTCATCAGATGGACTTGGTCATCGAAGGCGTAGTCCACGGTGAAGAAGTCGAACTGGTCGCCGGTCACGCGGCGCATGCGCGCGCCCGCGCCCAGCGCCTTCACGGGACGCTTGCCGAGGAACCAGCAAATCGTATCGAGGTTGTGGATGTGCTGCTCGACGATGTGGTCCCCCGAAAGCCAGCGCCAGTTCACCCAGTCGCGGATCATCGCTTCCATTTGCGACCAGCCCTTCTGCGGCGGGCGAAACCAGAGCTGTCCCATGTTGTAATAGGCGCGCGCGGCCACGATGCGGCCGATGGCGCCGTTCGAGACGCGGCGATGCGCTTCCAGATACGCCGGCTCGTGACGACGCTGCGTGCCGCAGACGACGCTCAGCCCGAACTGTTTCGCCTTTTCGGCCGCGGCAAGAACTTTCCGCACGCCGACCGGGTCCACGGCAAGCGGCTTTTCCATGAACACGTGCTTCTTCGCGTCCACCGCGTAATCGAAGTGGAGGGGGCGGAAGTGCGGCGCCGTGGCGTGCAGCACCATGTCCACGTCGGAATCAATCAGCTTCTTGTAGCAATCGAAGCCGGTGTAGCAACGGTCGTCGGCAATCTCCACGCCGGCTTTTTCCTTGAGCGTGGCGCGGCACTGCTCGACGCGGTCGTCGAAGATGTCCGCGAGCGCCACCACCTGGAGGTTCGGCCCGGCTTGCAGAAAGTCCTGTGCCGCGCCCGTGCCGCGTCCGCCACAGCCGATGAGTCCCGCCTTGAGCGGCGGGCCGTCCGGGGCCTGGTCCACAACCGGCGCTTTCTCGGGTTCAGGCTTCGCGCAGCGGCTGAGCAGCGCTCCGGCGCCGGCCACGGCGATGGCTCCCACAAAACTTCTTCGGTCCAGTTCAAACTTCTTCTTGTCCTTCATGCGTTCGCTCCTTCAGGATTCGAGAATGAAGACACTTCAACCCGGGAAGGCCTTCGGGCAGGAATCTTTATCACACAATCTGATGGCCGGACAGGGGACGAGGCAAACCTTTCCTTGAGTCACATGACAGACCCGATCCTTGCGGGGACTTCCAGAATTCAGGCAATCCGCAGCGGCGCCTCCGCGCCCGAAAGAGCGCGAAGGCGCGCCGAGGCCCTCCTCAGGCGGCCTCCGGGGCCGTGCCGGGCCTGGGGATCTGCGCCTTGATGAGTGGCGACGGGCCGAGCGCGTATTCGGTCGGTCCGAGGCGCAGATCAGACTTCATCATCTCGTCCCAGGTCACTTCCTTGCCGGTGTAGGCCGAAATGCGTCCCATAATGGCCGTGAGCGTGGAGTTTGCGACGTCGGTGGCCTCGTTGATGGGCTGATTCGTGCGAATCGCCGTGACGAAGTCCACGTGCTCCTGCTCGTAGGGATTGTATTTCGACTTGCCGGGCTCCTCGCCTTCTTCCAGATACTGCCAGACGAGCTTACCGTCCTTGTCCCAGATTTTGTCCTTGCAGTTGCTCGATCCCTCGGTGCCCACCACGAACTCCGAAACGTCGTTGGCGCAGCCGTCAATCTGCCGGCAGTAGCTGGCCATGTGCAGGCTCTCGTCGAAGGTGTAGTCCACGGCGAAGAAATCGAACTGGTCGCCGGTCACGCGGCGCATGCGGGCCCCCATGCCCATCGCCTTCGTCGGCCAGCGGTTCAGGAACCAGCAGATGACGTCAATGTTGTGGACGTGCTGTTCGACGATGTGGTCGCCCGAAAGCCAGTTCCAGTTGACCCAGTCGCGCAACATGGCCTCCATATCCGACCAGCCGCGCTGCCGCGGGCGGTACCAGAGCTGGCCCATGTTCCAGTAGCAGCGGCCGGCGACGATGCGGCCGATGGCGCCGTTCACCACGCGGTTCCGTGTTTCGAGGTACTCCCGCTGGTGACGGCGCTGCGTGCCGCACACCACAGCCAGCGCGAACTGCTTGGCTTTTTCCGACGCCGCCAGGACCGTGCGGATCCCCACCGGGTCCACGGCCAGGGGCTTTTCCATGAAGACGTGCTTTTTCTTGTCCACCGCGTAGTCGAAGTGCGCGGGGCGGAAGTGCGGCGGCGTGGCGTGCAGCACCACATCCACATCCGAATCAATCAGCGCCTTGTATCCGTCAAAGCCGGGATAGCAACGGTCATCGGCGATTTCCTGATTGGCTTTCTCCTTCAAAGTCTCGCGAGCCTTCTGAATGCGGTCGTCAAAGACGTCAGAAAGGGCCACGACCTGAAGGTTCGGCCCGGCCTTGAGAAACTGAAGCGCCGCGCCCGTGCCACGGTCGCCACAGCCGATCAGCCCCGCTTTGAGCGGCGGCCCGTCCGGGGCCTGGTCCACAAACGTCAGCTTCGGATACGTCGGCTCCTTCTTGCACTGGCTCAACAGCAGGCCCGCGCTCGCCACCGCCATCGTCCCTATGAAACCGCGGCGGTTGAGATCCAGCTTTTTCTCTTCGCTCATGCCTCAACTCCTTTCAGTCACAGAAGATGAATTGCAGACTGCCATGAAACAAACCCGTTCGCCGGCTCGGTCACTTTCAACGGGCCGGCCTCTGACCAACAGCCGCCGTCCGCGTCGGCGGCGCGGCGTTCTCTCCCTCGTACTCCAGCACCACGCGGAATCCCACATCGGTCACATCGGAATACCACCAGATGCTCTTCGGCGATTGCGGGTCCGTCATCAGCCAGCGGTCGTGCTGTGTGTGGTCGCGCGCTGCGCAACGCAGGTCAACCGCGTCGGACTTGAACGAACCGCCGCGCACCACACGCTCCGTGCCGCTTTCCGGGCCGCGCGGGTTGACGAGCTCCACTCCGCCTCCCGACTTCTCGTAGGCCTCCGGGTCATACCAGTCCAACACGAGTTCCCGAACGTTTCCGATCATGTTGTACAGACCGAAAGGATTGGGCTGGGTGGACCGCGGCGGATGCGAGCGTGCACCGCTGTTTTCCACGTACCAAGCGTAATCTTCGATCGGCGAGGTCTTGGGGCCGAAAATCCGGGAGCGGAGCGACAGCCGGGTGAACACTGTCGGGCTCCCTTCGAAGAAGTATGGCCCCGTTGTCCCGGCACGGCAAGCGTATTCCCACTCCGCCTCGGTAGGCAACCGGAACTTTTTGCCCGTAATCGAGGAGAGCCATTCCGTAAACTGCATGGCCGCGTGGTGCGTCATGGTGATGGCCGGCCGCGAGCCGCGCCCCCAGCCCTGGTCGGGTGAACCATAAGGCGGGGTCGGGCCCGTGGCGGCTTCGTCGCCGGGACGTTGTCCCGCTCGGCCGCGTGTCCCTCGCTGGGCGATGTAGACTTCATACTCTCGCCAGCTCACCTCAAACCTCCCCATCCAGAACGGCGAGACCTTTACCGTCCGCACCGGGCCTTCGTCCTCGCGCCGGTACGGCTCGTTTTCCGGGCTTCCCATCTGGAACGTCCCGCCGGGAATCGCCACAAACTGCATACGAACGTCGGAGCCGGGAATCGGCTGGCTGAAGTTTTGGAGGCCCTCCACCTGGACCGGAAAGAGTTTCTCGTCCTCGGCGCGGAACTTCTCCTCCTCGTCTTCCACCACCTGCGGAACGGGTCGCAGATGGCCGACGTGGAGATGACAATTAATGCAGCGCGTTTCGCCCTTCGTGCGCTGGTAGTGGAGGTGCGCATCCACCCCCTTCTGCGAAAGGCCTTTGCTGAAAAGGTTTTGATGGCAGCGGAGGCAGGAAGACTCGAACGTAATCGTTTTGGCGTGATCAAGATTGCGTTTGGCCGCCCAGTCGATCTTTTCGACGTCTTTGAAAAGTTGTCCGTAAAGGTCGTGGAGGCCGAGTCGCGCCTTCTCGATGTAGAACTCGGGGGCGCGGTTGCCGGGCAGGTGGCAGTCAATGCAGTTCGTGACGACGCCGCTCTTGGTGGAAAAATGCGTGGAGCTGATCCAGGTGCGAGTGGCGTCAGGGTGCGCGTGGCAGACCTCGTTGCAGAACTGGTTGCTGTTCGTCTTTTCGAGGCCGACATGAGCGCCGAGAAGGACCACGATCCCGAAGAGGAATCCGAACGCGAAAAGAAGGGTTGTCCGCTTCAGGGTGAAAAGGCCTCGAAGCTTGCGGAACAACGCGCGCACGGTGGCTCTCTAAGCTCCCCGCCTCGGCGGCCGGGCGCACGACGCGGGAAAGTCGCGGGAAGCGCGGCGCAGGAATCCGTTTCCATTCCGCCGCACCAGATATGCCGAGGCGCCGGGAAACGATTCGAGCAACCGCAAGCCTTCCTCGACGGGAAGGACCGAAAGCGTCGTCGCCAGAGCGTCAGCCGTCGTGCCCTCGGAGGCGATGACGGTCACACTGGAGGCTCCGCGCAGTCCCCGGCCG
The DNA here is from genome assembly GCA_964556705.1 of uncultured Acidobacteriota bacterium. Lineage (GTDB taxonomy): Bacteria > Acidobacteriota > Terriglobia > UBA7540 > UBA7540 > CAZKXX01. The sequence goes on along the minus strand of CAZKXX010000002.1, from coordinate 72,388 downwards.
TCGTGCGGATTAACGATGTGCGAAAACCGTTCACCATCCCGATCCAGCCGCTGGAAGGCGTCGCCGGACGTGGCGATACCCACGCCGCGAAGCGTCAGGACGCACGGTTCGCCTGCCGCCGCGGGGTCGGAAACCTCCACGCGCCAGCCGCTGCGGCCCGGCGGCGGATCGCCCAGCCTTAAATCTCCGCCGGCGTCAATCAGCGCCCGGCGGAAGCCGCGGGATTCGAGGACTTTCAGCGCTTCGTCGGCCGCATAGCCCTTGCCGATCGCACCTAAATCGAGCTTCATGCCACTCGCCTGCAGCATCACCGTGCGCGCGCGCGGGTTGAGCTCGACCAGACGGTAGTCAACCAGCTTCCGCGCGCGCTCGAGTTCGGCCGCGTCCGGCAGCCGCCCCTCGTGCCGTGCCCGCCGCCAAAGATGCGAGACGGGACCAATGGTGACGTCGAAGGCACCGCCTGAAAGCCGCGAGATTTCAAGCGACCGTTCGAGCACCGCGAAGAGTTCCGCGCTGACTTCCCTCGGCGCTCCCGCCGCTTCGCGAGTGAGGCGTGAAAGCTCGCTGTCCTCGCGGAAGTCGCTGAGCAGTTGTTCGAGCTTTTCGATGCGCTCAAACGCCGCCATCGCCGCCGCCGCGGCAGCCTCCTCGGAGGGCGCGTAAAGCTCGATGCGGAAGAGCGTGCCCATCCGCGGCAGCGAGTACTCGAACCGCTGAAGCGCGCGCTCCCGGGCGGAAAGCAGAGCCACAAAGCAGAAAAGGATCCCCACAAGGACGAGTCGGGGCCCACGCCCGCGCACTCGACCCGGGGCAGGTCCAATTCTGCCGTCAGCCATCATGGGGTTCCGCTAAGGAAGCACATGCGACGCACCCGTCTCGGATGCGGCCCCCGACCGTTTCGTGGGGGCAAGGGGGAGCAGGGGCCTTGGATGCCTTGCCTCCGGAGGGCTGAGTATGCCGCAAAGGGCGGCGGGAGGAAAGCCCTTTCCATCCCCTCGAGCTCCGCCCCGCGGGCTTCAAGGCAGTGCGCGTGCGTCGGGAGGACTCTCACAGCTTTCACACCTTTGCCCAAGGCCTCAAGGGCCGGGGCGGGCGCCGGGGAGGGGTCTGAGTGGAGAAGAAAAAACGAAAGCTGGAAGGAGAATTCAGGAGCCAGGAGTCAGAAGTCAGGAGGCCGGCGGCGGGATTGCCAGTTCGAGGTCCGGAGTCCGTACTCGACAGCCAAACTCGCGATTGGGGGATTGGGGATTGATGATTGCTGATCGTGTGCCCGCACCACCCCTTACTCCCCTACTCGGCAAGCGCAAGTACCGTGCTCCTTTCCCGACGCCTCGCGCTCATCGGGTCAGAAACTCCGCCAGCGCCCGCCATGCTTCCGTCCCCGAGAGCGCCAGCCGCAGCGGCACGGAGACGACGAACAGCGCTCCGCCCCACAGGTAGGCCTTATGCACGCGCTGGCGCGTCGCCAAGTCATAAACCACGCCGGCGACGACGAAGAGAAACGCCAGCGAGTAGAACCCGAACGGGCCGAGCGGCAGCACGCCCGGCCAGCGCGCCATGGCGGCCCCCAGGAGGCTGACATAGGCCAGCAGCATCAGCCTCTTGTGCGCTTCTTTGTTCGCGCGCAGCCACAGCGCGGCGGCCACAAACGCGGCAAACGTCAGCATGTCGAATAGCGGGATGGCCAGAAAGACCAGTGGGTCCACCCCCGGAGGCGCCGCCCCGCGCGCCGCTCCCTCGATTGCGGTCGCCGTCCCGACGCTAACCATCGCCGCCGCCAGCAGGCCGCCGGCGATTCCCAGCCGCCGGTGCACGGCCACGCGGCGGTTCGCCACGAGCGTCGTCTGGACGATAAACAGCGCCACCCAGCCGCTGAACAGCACGGCGTGCACGTGGACCAGCGTCGTGAAGCCCCCGCCGCTGATCGTCGCGAGCGGCGCCTCTCCGAACACCTTCAAGTAGTAGGTGGGCGCGAACCCGACCACCACCGCGAGCGCCATCAGGATCGCCATGCTGCTGTAGAAAACGCGGTCGTAAGCTCCCGCCGCTCGCGGAACGGGGCTCGTCGCCGCTGCTGTCGCCATGCCAGGCCTCCTGGGTGGGCGCGGGAGTGTATCACAAGTCCGGGAAGCGCGCGGCGCGGTTTTCACGACAGAGATGCAGAGCACGCGGAGAGAAAAAGTACCGCGGCGGCCCTGCGACGGTTCGCCTTGCGTTTCAAAAAGCCCGCGGAGTGTCTGAAAAACGATACCCCGCGCCGCCCGCTTGACTTTCCGGATTCCGGCGCGTAACGTCTGCGAGCAGGCTACCTCCCAAATGTCCCAACAAGGAGAGTTCACGATGCGAATCAACAGGTGTGCCCCTCTCGTAGCGATATGTCTGCTCGTGGCGTTTGCGCTGCATGTCCGAGCCCTGGCTGCTGACCAGCAGTCCGGGACCTGGAAGATGAACTCGGCCAAGTCGAAGTACAGCCCCGGGCCGGCTCCAAAGAGCATCACCGTAAAGGTTGACGCTGATGAGAACGGTATGAAGGTGGTTTCCGACGGAACCGACGCCGAGGGAAATCCCACTCACATTGAGTTCAATGCAAAATTCGATGGCAAAGATTACCCGATTACCGGCGTGCCCAACGCCGATACCATATCGGCGGAGCGAATAGACGCCAGCACCTTGCAGACCACCACAAAAAAAGCCGGCCAGGTGGTGATGACCGTGAGATCGACGGTCTCCAAAGACGGAAAAACGCGGACCTCGACGTTCAAGGGTATAGACCCGCAGGGGCGTGACGTCCACAACGTCGTCGTGTACGACAAACAGTAAAGCGAGTTGTTCAACGGTAGAGGATGGAACCGTGGCTGGCGCAGACCCTTCGGGCCTGCGAGCTTTACTCGCCTTGCGCTTTCAGCGCGCGAACCGAGAATTCACGGTCTGCGCCAGCCGGCGGAAGACGCGAAAACGAGGCATGACCATTCGTCCTCGCGGACGCGGGAACCCAGGTCCTCTTCCCCTCCGCCGCCATTCCCCCGACAGAAATCGCCGGAGGCGCAGACATTGTTTTCTGATGTCTGCGATTCATGGACCTTCAACATCAGCTGCCGGAGCACCGCGCTACCTGCCTTGCCTGGCCGCGCGGAGATTCTTCCGCAGCCACTCGTTAACGAGTGACCCCACGGTCGTACGCTTTTTCCTGGCGTGATCTCGAACGGCCTCGGCCAATTTCGGCTCCAGATAAACGGGGATGTTCAGTTCGACTCCGGCTCGGAAAAACTTTCCGCGTTCACCTTTCGAAAAATCATACTCCTTCTTCATCGCTCGGTTTCCTCGGGGCTGGCGCAGAGCGAAGCTCTGCGGTGAATCCGAAGCTCCTCGGACGGGGTCTTAGCCTCCTTCATAGATGCGCCTCTCATCCTGAACCGGGGTCGCCCCAAGCGCAGAGCTGCGCTCTGCGCCAGCCGGCGTGTACTATCTAGATAGGTAACGCTGGGTTTTTACCGCCACTACATTATCCCCTTATATAACTAATCGAAGGGGGATGCAAGGGGGGAAAGCAGGTGTCAGATGTTGGGTGTCAGGGGAGGGAAGGGTTTAGGAGTTAGGATTTTGGGGGAAGGAGAAGGCAGGAGTCAGGAGACAGAATTCAGAATCAAGAATCCAGAAGGCCCGAAAGGCTCTGTGTCTCCGTGGTGAAGGCCTGGTCTTCCGGGTCAGAGTTCGATGACGCGGGCTTCGCGGACCGCGGGGATGGAGCCGATTTCCTTCAGCACCTCGTCGGGAATGTGGTTGTCCACGTTGACGAGCCCGAGGGCCATCCCGGATTTCTGGTCGCGGCCGAGCGCGAAGTTGGCAATGTTGATTCGCCGCTCGCCGAGGATCGTCCCCACGCGGCCGATGACGCCCGGAACGTCCTGGTTGCGGATGAAAAGGATGACCCCGCGCAGCGGAGCTTCAATGTCGATGTCGTCGATTCCCAGGACCCGCAGGGCGCCGCGCAGGCCCACCATGCCGAGCGCCGAGGCGGAGGCGTTCTCCGTCTTCAGCGCGATGCCGAGCGAGTTCGAATACGCCGCGCGGCGGACGCTCGAGAGCTCCAGCACCTCGATGCCGCGCCCCTGCGCCATCATTCCGGCGTTGATCAGATTCACCGGCTCGGAAAGCACGCGGGCGAGGATCCCCTTCAGCACGGCGTTCTTCACAAGGTGAGTGTTCATCTGGGCCAGCCCGCCGTCGTAGCTGATGCGGATCTGCTCCAGCCGCCCGCCGGCAATTTGCGCGAGGAAGCTGCCCAGGCGCTCGCCGAGCTCGAGGTAGGGCTGGAGTTTCTTGAACTCTTCGGGCGAAAGCGACGGCATGTTGACGGCGTTGCGCACGATGCCGTGGAGCAGGTAGTCGCGCACCTGCTCGGCGATGCGGATGCCGACGATTTCCTGCGCCTCCTCGGTCGAGCCCGCGATGTGCGGCGTGGCGATGACGTTGGGGTGCTGGGCGAGCCGGAGATCCGTCGGCGGCTCGGTCTCGAACACATCGAGTCCCGCGCCGGCCACCCGGCCGCTTTCGAGCGCCGCGAGCAGGTCGGCTTCGTTAATCAGTTCGCCGCGCGCGCAGTTGACGATGCGCACGCCCGGTTTCGCCAGCTTCAGCGTCTCCGCATTGAGGAGGTGCCGCGTCTCGGGCGTTGCTGCTGCGTGGACACTGAGGAAGTCGCTCGACTTCAAAAGTTCTTCGAGCGGAACGAGACGCACGTTCAGCTCGCGCGCGATGACCGAGGAGACGTACGGGTCGTAGCCAAGAATTTCCATCTCGAACGCCTGCGCCAGCCGCGCCACCTCCGTGCCGATTTTGCCCAGACCGATGAGGCCGAGCACCTTGCCGCGCAGCTCGACGCCGACGAATTTCTTTTTCTCCCAGCGGCCCTGTTTGAGCGCCGCGTCCGCCTGCGGAAGGCGGCGGGCCAGCGCCAGCATCAGCGCCAGGGTGTGCTCGGCGACGCTTGCGGCGTTGCCGCCCGGCGTGTTCATCACCACCACGCCGCGGTTCGTGGCGGCTTCGAGATCCACGTTGTCCACGCCCACGCCCGCCCGGCCGATGACGCGCAGCTTCGCGGCGCGTTCGAGCAGCGCCGCGGTCACTTTCGTCGCGCTGCGGACGATGAGCGCCTCGGCGTCGGCGATCTCCTCCGCCACCGTCCGGCCCTTCTCCGCGGGGAGATAGACGACCTGGAGGGAGTCTTGAGTGCGCAGCAGATCGAGCGCGTGTTGGGAAACGTCGTCGGAAACCAGGATTTTCATGGCCGTGAGCTTTCAGAGGCCAGCCGTCAGCCTGCGCGCGGCGAGCGAGTTCTACGCGGAGCGCCGCAGATAAACTTCCTGCGCGGCCTTCACGCCCGCGCCGAGCTCAACCTTGTGGCCCACCTTGAGCAGCACGATTTCGAGCGCCGCGAGGACGGCGAAGAGGTCCGCGGCGTCGTAATAGCCCAGGTGCGCGAGACGAAAGATCCGGCCTTTCATCGAGCCCTGGCCGTTGGCGATGATGGCGCCAAAACGCGCGCGCATCTCCTTGACGATGGCGCCGGAGTCGATTCCCTCCGGCGCTCGAATCGCGGTCAGGGCGTTGGCGGGCGACCCGGCGGCGAAAAGCTGGAGTCCCAGCGCCTGCGCCGCGGCGCGCGTGGCTTCCGCCAGCATCGCGGCATTGGCAATCAGGTTCTCGCGCCCCACTTGGCGGATGTAATCGAGCGCCGCGTGCAGGCTCACGACGAGGGTGGTCGCGGGCGTGTAACTCGCTTCGCCCTTCGCCAGATTCTTCCGTTCTTTCGCGTAGTCGAAATAGTAACGCGGCATCTTCGAGCTTTCGATGACCTTCCAGGCTTTCTCGCTGACGCTGGCGAACGCCAGTCCGGGCGGCACCATCAGCGCCTTCTGCGAACCGCCGATGACGATATCGAGACCCCACTCGTCCGGCCGCAGGTCCGTCGTACCGAGCCCGGTAATCGCGTCCACGACGAGTACGGTCTCAGGCAGCTTGCGCACGCAAGCCGCAAGGCGCTCGACATCGTGCCGCACGCCCGTCGAGCTTTCAGTTGCCTGCACGAAAACGGCGCGGAACGGGCCGTGGGACTTCAGTCGAGCTTCCATTTCCGACAGATCGAGCGGGCAGCCGTAAGCCGCCTCAACTTTTACCGCCTCGACTCCGTAAGCGCGCGCCAAGTCGAGCCAGCGCTCGCCGAATTTCCCGGCAGTTCCCACCAGCACCTTTTCGCCTGGCGAAAGCAGGTTTGCCACGGCGCCTTCCATGGCGCCTGTGCCGGAGGCCGTAAATATCAGCACGTCGTTCTGCGTGTTGTAGAAGTACTTCAGGTTTTCAAGCGTCTCCCGCATCAGGCGGCGGAACGCTTCCGTGCGGTGGTGGAGCGTGGCGGTCAGCGTGCGCGCCTGCGCTTCCATCAGCAGGGGAGTCGGGCCGGGAGTAAAAAGCCTTTCTTTGATAATTCCGGGCATCGAGGTCTCTTTCGGGACAAGAGATTTTCGCTTCGGGTAGTAGATGCCTATGCGGACAAAGCAGAGGAATACAGAATGTCCGAGCCGTTCGTGCCGAAGCCAACCAGTCTAGGAGAAGCGTTGAGGGTTGTCAATCGGAGTCTGGCACACGCTGCAATGTTCAGTGGGAATCCAGCTTGGACGGTTCAGAGGAGGCTGGCGCGGCGCGGAGCACTCCATCTTCTTCCATCCGGGCCATCACTTCGGCGACTTTCGCGGCGAACCGACCCCCCGGCTCCGCGCGCAGGTACGCTTGGAGTTCCGCATAGGCTTTGTCGTAGTCGTTCTGGCGGACGTAAATATCCGCCAGCCTCACGTGAATCTCCTTCGGCACCGCCCCGCTGAGGTCCTGCGCCCGGAGGTAATTCTGCCTGGCCTCCGTGTAGCGGCCCTGGCCGTAGGCCGCCGCCGCCCGCTGATAGAGCAGCTGCCAGGCGGCGGGAAAGCGTCCCAAACCTTCCCGTAAGACCCGCTCGCTCTCGTCGAATTTCTTCTGCAGATTAAGGAGTAATCCGAGTTGGATGTACGCCTCCAGAAATGCGCTGTCACATTCCAGGGCTTTTTTCATCGCCGCCTCAGCCAGACCGAACTCGGCGAGCAAGCCGAGAGCAACGCCCAGGTCCGTTTGGGCGCGCGCGTAGCAGGGATACTCGGCGACCGCCTTTTCGAACTGTGCCCGCGCTTCCTCAAACTTTCCCTTCTGGAGAGCTTGCCGCCCCTTCTCATAATCCTTGCGCGCCTTCCTGGGAGCGATCATGTCGGTCGCCGAAAGCGGTCCCTCGGTGCTGACCCTCGTCTGACCGAGGCGCACCATGGTAATCGTGATCAGGAAGCGCGCCGCGCCGCGCCGCAAATCCAGCGCTTGCAGAGTTGTCTGGAAGCCATCCGCCGTCGCTGTCAGGCGATAGAGCCCTCGTTGGAGATCGGGGAACCGGAACACGCCTCGAGAATCGGTGGGCTGGTCGGCCACCAGCAAGCCGTCCTGGGTCTCCAGCCTCAGGTTCACGCGCGTTGGAACGGGCTCGCCCTCTGGCGTGACGACACGGCCCTCGACAGCGGGGAGATCCTGAGCGGCGGAGTGGTCGCCCAGGAGAAACAGAAGGAACAGCGGCAGGAGGAACGACTTCAGAAGGGATGCGCGTGCTGGTCGGCGGTTCACGCTCGCACCGTCCCGGAACCCCGTCGAAAGCTGCCGGAGCCTCGGCAGAGGAATCTGCCGCGACTATATCGCCGCGCCAGACGAGAGTCAATCGCGGGCTTGCGAGAACACCGAAAAGGATGCGGGGTGAGATTTCTTGTCCGATTAGAGGGGGGAACTCTGCGCCGTCGGAAGCGCCCCCGACGAATAGCGAAGAACTCCCGACGCGTCGATGTAGAAGAACTTGTTCGCCGTGCGATCGCGAAGGGGTTCAGCGATGCAGTGCCAATCAAGCGGTGTCTCACGCGTGAGGCGAAAGATGTACATCGAACGGACCAGCGAATCGGCGGGCGGAGAGGCGGAAGTTGTGCCTGGCCCAGCCGACGGTGGAGGGCTTGCCTGGCCCGGAGGACTCCCGCCCTGACCGGGTGGAATTCCCCCCTGGCCTGGAGGTGTTCCCTCCTGCCCTGGCGGTGTGACCCCTTGCCCAGGGGGAGTTTCCCCTTGCCCCGGGGGAGTCCCGCCCTGCCCGGGCGGGGTTTCATTCGGGCCTGTTCCCTGCCCTTGACCCTGCAGCGGCGCGGCCAGCGCCACACCGACCCCGAGGACGCTCCTCGCCCACTGCGGCGGCTGTGATTCGAGAACGCGGACGTTCAGTTGCGCCCCCAGGGCTTCAAAGGATTCTGCGTATTCGCCATGCGTAGTCCGGTGGCTTTCCTGGGCCTCGCGCAGGTGCCTCAGAAAACCCACCGCCGCAGCCTCGTGCGCCACCTGCACGGCGCTCAGGTAGTAGGGCACCGCGATGGCTGAGATCGTGAGGAGAATTCCCATCACGATCAGGAGCTCGACCAGCGAGAAACCGATCTGCGAACCGCTCCTCGTGCGATGTTCCCGGCTCATTCCTTCACCACTTGCACCTGGGCGAATTCGCGCACGATGTTTTCCAGTTCTCGGCAGATTTCCTCAGGCGGCAGGCCCTGAACTTCAATCCGTTGCTTCAGGAAATTCAGACGACCTTCCAGTTGCGCCTGGCGATGAGCCGTACCGCCGCTCAGGGCCATCATCTTCTGCGTCAGCCGCTGCGCGACGCCCTCGAAATCCCGCAGTTCGTCTCCGCTGCGGAACTTCAGCGTCTCATACTGGCCTTCCGCCATCTTCATCAAACCCCTCCGAAGACGGTACAGGGGTCCGGCCACCCGGTGCGAACGGAGCAGCGTGTAAAGGCTCACCAGCACCGCCGCCAGCGCCAGCACGATCCAGAAGCGAACGTGCAGACTCAGGAGTTGTTCGCCGAGCAGGGCGCGAAGGGCAGGGTCCGGATCAGCCTCGGCGCTCTGGTGCAGAGGATAAAACACGGCCGCTCCGAGCAGCACCGCCTGCACGATCACGAAGACCATGACCGGCAGGAGCATGCCGAACTGAAACGCCGGATCGACAATGATCCTGCGGCGAACCCAGCGCCGCACCTTCTGCCCCGCCGCTCGCGCTTTTGCCCGCGCCGTGGATTGCATCATCGGCTGTGGTCCGACCTGCGCGGCCCCGCGCCGCGAATCTTCTCCCCTCTCATCGGTTCCGCTGCGAGTATTCTTGCAGGAAAATCTGCTGCGTCAAGGAGAGTTTTATGCGCGGTGACGCTCTTCGCGGATGCTCATTAACTCAAGCGTTATCTTATCGGAGGGAAGCACGCCTTCGAACGCCGGGGCGCGCGCCGGCCCCGGGAGTCCTCCAGCTCGGCGGTCCGGCCTCTTCCGCGGGCGAAGTCAACGGGGCAGAGGGACTGACTTCCGCAAAAGACCGCCGCGCGGACCTGCGAGCCCGGGTCAGTTCGTCCCGTCCTCGCTGTGCAGAATGCGGACCAGACCGATCTGTGTCCGGCCGCGCTTCGATTCCAGCACGACGAGCTGTTCCTGCCCGTCCCTTTTAATTTCAAACACCACCTTGCCGTCCGGCGTTTTTTCGGCGGACTTGGTCAGCCGGCCGCGCAGTTGCTCGGCGTAGAAATCGCGGACCTTCTCCAGCGGATCGTCCGTCTCAAACCGGGCCGCGTAAACGCGCAGGCTCTTGGCGTCCGGAAGGCCCACATGAATGCTCGCCGAGCCCTCCTCCTCCACGCGCCGCGCGTGCGGATAAACGGGCAGCCCGATGCGCGCTTCGTCCACCTGCGGCTTCACCTCGAGCGACCCGAGCGGCGTGCGGATGGAGACTTCCTTTCGACCTTCGGAATCGTCCACGCTCACCTGAACGTTCCGGGCCAGAAACTTCATGCCGAACCAGACGCTCAGGCCGGCCACGAGGACAATCAAAGCCAGGCTGAGCAGAACAATCGCCACCACGTGGCTTCCCGTGCGCGGCGGCGCGGGCGGGCGCGCAGTGTGTGCTTTTGTTTCCATGGAGCGATTCTCCTTCGCTTACATTCTCGAAATCCTCGCGGGCCTGGATGCTTCCCTCCTGCCGAACGAATCGATTCCTTCTACGGGGTTTCGGGCTGACCAATCAGCAATCGGGTCAGCTTGATCCGGGTGCGTCCTGACCCAGCCCGGATTTCGATCATCCGAATCGGCATACTTTCTGTTACCAGCACGACTTTCTCCGTGTTTGCGTCTTCCGAGAAACTTTCCCCCGACTCCCGAAGGGCCTTACGATAGAAAGCGGCGACCTTGTCCAGCGAGTCGGAGGTTTCCAGACGAATCTCCGCCGCTAGAATCTGGGGACCCACGGGAAAGTCCATGTCCACCGTCCCCGAACCCGGCTCGTCCGTCGGCATCGCGCCCGGGTAAAAAGGCAGGTCCACATCGTTTTCTTTGACCTTCGGATTGATGCTTAAAGTGCCTGCCGGAGTCGGAACCTCAATCTTCTGTCCTCTTTCCGCCGCCCGGGCGGCCCGGTCGCTCATCTTCTGAAGCGAATAGCGCCATAACATCCACCCGCCGATCGCCGCGACCGCGATCAACGCAACGGCGAGACCGACCAGTACCTCTCCGTAGGGTTGAGAACGTAGCGGCGCCGGGGGGCGCGGAGGCTGTGCTCTGGCTCCCATGACAGAATCCTCCCCTTCAGTGTTTCCCAAGCATTGATACGTCCGGCGAAGGGCAGAAGTTCCCGTCTTTGGAATCCCCCAAGACGGAGCCTCGAGGGTGGCAGAGGTTAATCGCTCCACCCTTTCCTGAGCGTCAGCGTCATTGACGTCAGCCGTCACCGCGCACGGCCCGCGACGCTGGTAAAACGGCG
>CAZKXX010000002.1:0-61479 GCA_964556705.1 uncultured Acidobacteriota bacterium | reverse complement strand
GCGGGCCACCCCCCTACTTATACGCCGGAATGCCAGTCACCCGCTCGGCGATGATCAGCGTATGGATATTGTGTGTGCTGTCGTAGGTGAAGACGGATTCCAGGTTGCACATGTGGCGGTGAGGTCTCACCTTGCTGACTGCGCGAGTTGTTCAAAGCTTTGGGCATGGCTTGTCGCGAGGCTGCGGTCAAATTCCGCCAGCCACTGACGGATATACTCCCGATCCAGGCCGGGATTCTTGAGCAGGATACTGCGCACGTCCTCCAGGTCGCGAGGCCGGCCAGCGATGATCTTGTGCACAATGACGTCCTCGGCGGCCGCGAAGCACACGGAGGCTTTCCCGATGCTCACGCGCCGAACACGCTTCATCGCCTGTTGTTCGTAGGGAGAGTGCGAGAAGATGAAATCGATTCGAATGCTGCTTGGCGGGTCAAGGCACGGCAGCACCATGGTTCTTTGCACAAACGCTTGGGGCGCTTCGACCAGTATGCGCCATTCCGATGCCTCCGCGAAGCCGAGGAGGTCCGCCAGACGTTCCGGGCCCGCACCCAGCGTTACATCTATGTCCCGCGTCAGGCGCGGCTCTCCATAAATCAGCACGGCCTGCCCGCCGATGACCATATACGGGATTTGGCGCTGCTCAAGACCGAGAGCGATCCGTTCCAGGAGCTGAGTGAACATTCAATGCTCTCGCTAGGGCGATCTTGGTATCGAGGCCGGTCAGCGGGTCGGGCGGCGGGAAAACGCCCAGGGCACGCGCGTGTTCGTACATCATGTCCCCGAGCGCCAGAGCGCGGCGGGGATCGAGAGGCACGCTGAGAGGTCCCTGCGACTCCCACGCATTCCAGAAAGCTACGTCCTTAATCATCGGTCTTCTTCCTCAAGGACTCCATTGTTGAGCAGTTCGGAAGTTCGCAGTGCTGCTCCCGCGCCGACATCCGCCCACCGATTCTACACCGGCCCGGCTTCCAGGCGACAAAGAAGCCGGCAGGGCGCCGGCGCGCCACTCTCCATGAGTACGCCGAAATGCGCGTCACCCACTCGCCTTGCAGCGCCGCCACCTTGGCAGCCCCGGCATGCCGGCCTGAGGTCGGCGCTACGAGCTACGAGTAGGCCGCAATCCCGGTCACACGCTCGCCGAGGATGAGCGTGTGGATGTTGTGCGTACCCTCGTAGGTAAACACCGACTCGAGGTTGCACATGTGGCGGAAGATGGGGTACTCGTCGGCAACGCCGTTGGCGCCCAGGATGTCGCGCGCCGCGCGGGCCACGTCGAGCGCGATCTTGACGTTGTTACGCTTGAGCATCGAGACGTGCGCGAAATCGGCACGGCCCTGGTCCTTGAGTCGGCCGACCTGGATCGCCAGCAGTTGCGCCTTGGTGATTTCCGTAATCATGTCGGCGAACTTGGCCTGGACGAGCTGGTGTGAGGCGATGGGCTTGTCGTCAAACTGCTTGCGCACCTTCGCATATTCGAGCGACTCGTTGTAGCAGGCCATCGCCGCGCCGATGGCTCCCCAACCGATGCCGTAGCGCGCTTGCGTCAGGCAGGAGAGCGGCGCTTTCATCCCCTGCGCCTTGGGAAGCATATTTGCCGCGCGCACGCGCACGTCCTGAAGCGAAAGACTTGACGTGACGGACGCGCGCAGCGACCATTTGCCTTTGATGTCTTGCGCCGAATAGCCGGGCGTGCCCTTCTCGACCAGAAATCCGCGCACGCCCTCGCCGGTGCGCGCCCAGACGAGCGCCACATCGGCAATCGTTCCGGAAGTGATCCAGGCCTTTTCGCCGTTCAGAATCCAGTCGTTGCCGTCTTTCACGGCGCGCGCCCTCATGCCCGCCGGGTTCGAGCCGAAGTCGGGCTCGGTCAGGCCGAAGCATCCGATGGCCTTGCCCTGCTGGAGCAGCGGCAGCCATTTTTCTTTCTGCTCGTCCGAGCCGAAAGCGTGAATGGGATACATCACCAGCGCGCCCTGGACGGAAACGAAGCTGCGCAAGCCGCTATCGCCGCGTTCGAGCTCCTGCATGATGAGCCCATATTCGACGTTTGACATTCCCGCGCAGCCGTAGCCGTCCAAATTCGCGCCGTAAAAACCCAGCTCGGCCATCTGCGGCACCAGCTCCATCGGGAATTTGCCCGCGCGGTTCCACTCCTCGATGTGCGGGATGACTTCCTTCTCCACGAACTCGCGCACGGTCTGCCGCACGAGTTTTTCCTGGTCCGAAAAGAGAGAATCAATTTCCATGAAATCAACACCGCGAAAGGGAAACATGGCAGGACTCCTGGAAGGCGTCTGGCCTCCGCGCCCCCATGATACGCCATCGCGCCCAAGCAGGCGACGTTGGGCGCTGGGAAGTCGTCAGGAAGCCGGGGAGTTCTGGGACATCAAGTCGATGATGAAGAGGGTCTGGTCGGCCGTGAGGACGACAAGCCGGGTGCCATCCTGGGAGAACCGCGCGGCCGCGACCGGATGAGAGAAGACCAGGCGTTCTCGTTTCTGGGCCGAGCGGGCGTCGTAAAGACCCAGAACGCCTTCGCCTTCGTCCACGGCAAGCCAGGCCCCGGAAGGAGCGAGCACGGGACGTCGGCCGAACACCCGGCCGCGCAAGTCTCCGTGGGCGACGGAGAACAGGTGGACTCGGCCCGTCGCGTCTTCCAAGACGAGCGTGTCCGCCGCGGCGGCAACGTCCCGCACCGTCTTGCCGTCAATTTCGGCCACCACGGTCAACGCGCGACGCTCGCCGTTTTCCAGTGACAAAGACTCAACCAGGCAAACCGGCGTATCTTTGAGCGCCGCCAGTCGAGTGCGGATCGCGGGCTCTTCCCTGAAACGCTCCTTCGTGGAGCCGTCCGAAGCGTCCCAGAAGAGCACCAGCATTTCCTCGACTGGGTCGGGAAAAAGGCGGGGCGCTCCTTTGCCAAATCTCGCCACCCATTTCAACATTCCCGTTCGGAAGTCCCGGACTTCGAAGTTTGCATCTTCAGTCGGTCTCCCCTTTTCGTCGGTCGTTCGGAGTACGGTCACAAAGCGGCCGTGCTGCTCGCCGGGTTTCTCCTCGATCTCGTATCCCTGGTAGACGAGATCACTCTTCAGGTGAATGCCTAGAATAGAGCGCTTCATTTCCTCAAACTTTGGAAAGTCAGCCCACAGGATTCCGTCCGGGGTGAAGTGCGCGCCGCGGAAGGCGCGGCCGGCATAGGCCTGCGTGCCGTTCGCAAGATTCCACACGGCGCCCCGGTGACGGTCGGAGAGCGCAAACCATTGGAGGTCGCGTGAAATCGCAAACACGCGCGGGCGCCCCAGGCGGCTGAAAGGCAGGTCCAGCGTAGCCACAGGCTTTTCGTAACTCGCGAGGGCGTAAATCCCCAGATTTCCGAAAAAGTCTTCTTTCACGAACCACTCGCCAAAAACGTCGAGCGCCTGGCTCTTTCCAGGAACAAGGGCTTTGTGCGTCTCCAGGTTCAGCGCTCCGACGGCGTGTTTCTGAACAGGGCGCAGAAGCAGGTACTTCTCGTTGCGCGTCGCGGCCAGGCGCTGCCGCCCCAAGGGAAGGCGCGAAATTAACTCTCCGGACGGGAAGCGGACCAGAGCGGATTTCTTGTAGTCATTGGCGTCCACGCCCGCCAGTTGGTCGGAACGCACAAATGCGAAATTGAGCGGCAGCAGGCGTTTGACTGAACCCGGAACGTCAAGGCGCCGCAAGCCATCCACCTCCAGCGCTACGGTCTTCTGCGTCCCTTGCGCGACGAAGTAGCGTCCGTCGGGCGAAAAACGCATATTGATGAAGTCTGGAATTCCTTCCTGCGCCGGAAACTGCAGCAGCCACACCCACAGCCAGATTCCCGCAGGAAAAGTGAAGAATGACTTCTCGAGAAGTGTCGGCAACGCGGAAGCAACGTCCACAAAGAGCAGGTCTCCCTTCCTCGTCAGGCAGGCTAGCGCTTGTCCTCCGGGACAAAGTTCGGTTTGGAGGCAGCCGTCCGTAACGACCAGCTCGCGGACTGAAGTCTGGCTCTCCTGCTCCACGTCCCAAGACTCCACACGGAGGCTCGAGGTGTGGAATACGACAGCCTTCGAATCCGGACTGAAGTCCGCGGCACGCGCGTCTTCGGCATCAATTCGGAACAGGAAATCAAACGGCTCGCGGGAGAGCACGTAGATGCTGGTCTCATCCTGCGCCAGGAGATACTTTCCATCCGGGCTGAAGCGCAGGTGATGGACAGTGCTCCGCAGCGGAGGGTTGAGCTCGCGGCGCGCGGCGACCTCGGGCAATTCTTCTTTTCGTCCAAGACCCGAATAGGTGATGACGCTTTCGCGCCAGGCATTGAATTCGGCGCTGCCGGAATTCACCGGAGACCCGGCGCAGGCGATCAAGGTGCCGGATAGCGCCCTCAAGGTTTCGCGAAGACGCCGCGATTCCGGCCGCGTGCTTCCGAACAAATCGGTGAACCAGTTTCCCGTTTTGCCCTGGGTTTGCAGCAGCCTGTCCATCAGTTCGGCGTAGGCGGCGGGGTTGTAGCCGGCGCGCGCCGCAGCTTGGATGGCGAGGCGGTCGGCCGCGACCTGCTCGTCCAATCCGTCTCTCGGTTCGACCCGGCGACGCTGGCGCTGACCGATGAACTGGTCCACGAGCCGGTTGTATTTCTCGAGGAGGTCGTTCCGATCCCCCACTTCTTTGACGCCAAGCTGCTTCTCGAATAACCGGGTGGCGCTCACCGCCGAGTCGCGCCCGACCGAGTGGGCAATTTCGTGCGCGAGGACGCCCGCCAGTTCGTCTTCGCTGCGAACAAAAGCAATCATCTTGCGGGTGACGTAAATCCTCCCTCCGAGCGCCGACAGTGCGTCCGGCCTCGGCAAGTCGATGAGGAAAAACCGAAAGCGGATCCCGGTGGGCGGGAGCTGGTCGAGAATCCGCTGCCCCACCCGGGCCAGATAGTCCGCAAGCTCGTCCTCGATCACGCGGAAGTCCCGTTGGGCGTGCTCGGCGATGATGTCGCCGAGAATCATCTCCTGCTGTTCGCTGAAAATGTTCGGACCGGCGGGACGCGGCAGGGAAAGAGGTTGCTGGCATTCGGTCTGGGCGCGAACCGTCGAAGACGCGCCCGAGACCAGGACGACCACGAGGATAAGCCGAACGGCGTTCATGCTGCGCTCCATTCCGAAGGGGCGCCGCGGCGAAGATTAGCATAAAGGCACGTCATCAACAAGGCAGCCCTGGGCATTTGGGGCGAATGCGTCGAGGGCCTTATAATGGGGAGGTTATGTCCGACGAGAGGGCGCGGCTGACCGCGATGGTCAAAGCGGCGGGTTGAGCGGCCAAGTTGAGTCCAAGGATTTTGGACTCGGTGCTCAGCAAGCTGCCTAAACAATCCGACCCGAACGTCCTGATCGGCTTCGACACCGCCGATGACGCGGGGGTGTATCGTCTCGCCGACGACCTGGCGCTCGTCCAAACCGTGGACTTCTTCACGCCCATCGTGGACGACCCCTACACGTTCGGCCAGATTGCGGCGGCCAATTCGCTTTCCGACGTTTACGCGATGGGCGGGCGGCCGATTTCGGCGCTCTCGATTGTCGGCTTCCCCAATTCGGGCGGCGATGTCAGCGTCCTCGAGCGCATCGTGCAGGGCGGGCACGCGAAGATGGCGGAGGCGGGCTGCGCGGTGGTGGGCGGACACTCCATCGGCGACGACGAGATCAAATTCGGCTACGCGGTGACGGGACTCATCAACCCCTCGCGCATCCTGGCGAACTCGACGGCGCGCGCCGGCGACCGCCTCGTGCTGACCAAACGCATCGGCACGGGCATCATCTCGACGGCGCTCAAGAAAGGCGCGGCGAGCGAAGCCGCCCTCGCCGCCGCGGTCGCGTCCATGATCTCGCTCAACCGCGCGGCGAGCGAAATTGCGCTCGAATTTCCCGTCCACGGCGCGACCGACGTCACCGGCTTCGGCCTTCTCGGACACGCCCGCGAAATCGCCGTCGGCAGCAACGTCAGTCTGGTTCTTGAATCAAGCGCGGTCGAGTTTCTGCCCGAAGCGCTCGACTATTCGCGCGCCGGTCATCTCCCCGGTGGCCTCAAACGGAACATGGAATTTCTTGAAGGCTGCGTGGAATTCGCAAACGTCGTGGCGCCGGAAGTCCGCAACCTGCTCTACGACCCGCAGACCTCCGGCGGGCTGCTGCTCGCGGTGGAAGCCGCGGCCGCCGAAGAACTGGTCCGCGCGCTCACCGGACGCGACATTCCCGCGCGCCTCGTCGGCGAAGTCGTCGGCAAAACCAAGCCGCTGATCCTCGTGCGTTGAACCGGGGCACCCGTCTCGCATGCTCGAAATTGTTTCCGCCCACACCGCCGAGTTCGTTCCCGCCGTGCGTGTACTTTTCCGCGAGTACGAGACCTCCATCGGCGTTCCGCTCTGCTTCCAGAGCTTCGAGGAGGAACTGGCCGGGCTGCCGGGAGAATACGCGCCGCCGGACGGGCGGCTCTACCTGGCGCTCGATGACGTCAGGCCCGCAGGCTGCGTCGCGTTGCGGAAGTTTGGCGACGGGGTCTGTGAAATCAAGCGGCTTTACGTGCGCCCGCTCTATCGCGGCCGGGGGCTGGGCCGCCGCCTGGTGCTCAAACTGATCGAGGACGCGCGCGAGGCGGGCTACGAGTGCATGCGGCTCGACACGCTGCCCATGATGAAGCGCGCCATCGAACTTTACCGTTCGCTCGGTTTTCGTCCCATTGTCGCCTACCGCGAGCACCCCGTGGCTGGCGCGCTCTACTTCGAGCTGCGGCTCGGCTGAGCGCCGCGAACGGCAGGGAAGCACCGCCCGTTGGTCCGGCGATTGGTTCCCACGATGCCCATCCTCAGGAGCGTGATCCGCCCCGCCGCGTGGCTCTTTTACGTGGCCATCGTCTTCGAAGTTCTGCTCGCCTTCGAAGCGCGCGACTTCGCTCTGAGAAACGTTTCAACGCGGGCTGGCCAGGAGACCATCGTCGTCTCCCCTGCGCGGCTGGCCGAAGGGGAACTGCGCGCCGCATTCGAACTCGCCGCGCGCCACGAACGCGTGCGGAAAGCGCTCCTCGGCACGGTGCGCCCGCACATCGTTTACGTCCTTCCCGAGGATTGGCACATCTCCGACCTGCCGCTCGAAGACCAACTCCAGCGCGGAGGGCACCGGACGCCCGCTGATTTCGACCGCGCGCGCTGCAAGGTGCTGTTCACTCTGGCGCGCACACACTGGCCGGAGGCGAGGGGCACGGAGATTCTCCGCTCGGCCCACGGAAAGGAAGCGCTCCTCGTGGCGCGCGTCAACCTGGCCGAGAAGCTCGTCGAGAGCGTTGAGAAGCCGCCACCGCACGTCCGCTGGGGCAACATCCCCACGCCGTCGTTCTAGCAAAACGCCTTCGCCGCCGCCGGAGCGAGCATTGCGCCCCCTGCGCCGAAAAGGTTAAGATGGTTTTTCGATGAAACGTCAGATTTCAACGCAAACCGTCGTCGCTCTGGTCATCATTCTCGGCGGCGGCGCCCTCGTCGGCGGAGAATACCTCCTCGTCAAGCGCTATCCGCAATACCGCCAGCAGAAGATTGACGAAGCGCTGAAGCCCGTGCCCTACGCGAACCAGGCGCTGGGAGTCGAGATCGAAGTTTCCTCCGGGCTGCACGCCAAGGTCGAGGACGCGCCCGGCGGCGTCCGCTTTACGGGCCGCAAGTTCTGGGGCACACCTCCCTCGCTCAAGCTGACGATCCTTCCCAATCCCGAGCAGACGCACAATTTCGATCCGCACACCCTCGCCAAGTGGCAGGTGGCGGGGACCTACGAGAATCTCCTGCGATACCGCTTCGAGCGGCGAAGCGTGAACGGGCGTGAAGCGGTGGTCATCTGGCAGTGGAAAGGCCGCGCCATGCACATGACGGGGCGCGTGATTTCGCCGGAGCGCATCGTGGAAGTCGAGTGCACGCCGGGCGGCGCCGACGAGGCGATCTACATGGAGGCCTGCGAAAGGAGCTTCGATTCGCTCAAAGTGGCCGGGCCGGAGCCGCCGGCGGCAGAGCAGCCCGTCATCGAACTGACGCGACCCGCGCCGAGACGGCGGTAAGGGAGCGGGTCCGTTTGAGAGTTCAGAGTTGAGAGTGGAGATTGGCGGCAGGAGGGCCCTTCGGCAGGATCTCTCAGCTTCGAGGTCTTGAGTCCCACCCTCTGACCCTCAGCCTCCTCGCCGCTCTCCGCGTCTGACGACGAGCGACCCTCAAAGGCTAATGATGGCGAAGTGGGAAACGATTTCCGGTCACCTGGCCACACCCGGCGGCTTCCGCGCCGCCGCGCTGGCTGCGGGCATCAAGAAAGCCGCGGGGGCGCTCGACCTGGCGCTGATCGTCTCCGACGGCGCGGAGACCTCCGGCGCCGCGCTCTTCACCACCAACCTGGCAGCCGCCGCGCCCGTGCTGGTCTCGCGGCGCCACCTCGCCGCCAGCCGCGGCCGCCTCCGGGCCGTCCTGGTGAACTCCGGCAATGCCAACGCCTGCACGGGAGCCGGGGGCCTGCGCACCGCCGAAAGCGCCGCGCGTACCGTGGCGCGCCAGCTCGACGTCGCCCCAGAACAGGTCCTCGTCGCCTCCACGGGCGTCATCGGCGTTCCGCTCAAACCTGAGCTGATCGTCGGCCAGATTCCCGCGCTCGCCGCAAAACTTTCCGCCGAAGGCGCGGCCGAAGTCAGCCGCGCCATCATGACCACGGACACGTTTCCGAAGGTCTGCGTCCTGCGTTCGCAACTCCGCGGAATCCCCGTGCACCTCGCCGGCATCGCGAAAGGCGCGGGGATGATCCAACCGCGCATGGCCACGATGCTGGCGTTCCTGACCACGGACGCGCTCGTCGGCCCGCGCATGCTCCAGACGATGCTCGGCTCGGCCGTCGAAGTCTCCTTCAATCGCGTCACCGTGGACGGCGACACCTCGACGAATGATACGGTGGCGATGCTGGCGAGCGGCGCGAGCGAGATCGCCGTCCGCCCGGGCAACGAAACCCGCGCCTGGTTCCTGGCCGGCCTGACCGACCTGTGCCAGACCTTGGCGCGGATGATTGCCAAAGACGGCGAAGGCGCCAAGAAGCTGGTGACGGTGGAGGTGCACGGCGCGCGGCGCCCCTCCGACGCCGAACGCATCGCGCGCGCGGTGGCCAACTCGCCGCTCGTCAAGACCGCCATCGCCGGCAGCGACCCGAACTGGGGCCGCATCCTCTGCGCCGCAGGCTATTCCGGCGCGCGCTTCGACCCCGGCAAGGCGGACATCCGTGTGAACGATTTCTATCTCTGCCGGCGCGGGCTCGACGCCGGCTTCGACGAGGCGGCGGCGAAGCGGGAGTTCGACCGCGCGGAACTCACCCTCCGCCTCGACCTTCACCAGGGCCCCTATTCGGCGCGCTTCTGGACCTGCGACTTCACCCACGACTACATCACCATCAACGCGTCGTACCGGACTTAGGCACACCCGTCCGGAGCGCTGGCCGAAATGGAGCATGGGAAAGTCTTCGCTGGTGGGGGGATCTTCGCGGTCAGGTTGGCCGGCGGAGCGACGTCTCTTCGGTTCGTTCCGAGGCGGATCCAACGGTCCCTTTGTCCTGGAGAAGCTCTCTGGCTGTGAACACGGCGTGGTAGGGATACTTTTCTTTGATCTTGGCCGAGCCGCCTTCTTCGCGATCCACGAGGCTCAAGACGGCGACCACGTTGAGGCCCGCCTCTTCGGCGGCGGCGAGCGCGTCGAGCGTCGAACCGCCGCTGGTGCAGACGTCGTCCACGATCACGACCTTCATCCCCTTGCGGGGTTCGAATCCTTCGATTCGTTTCTGCCGTCCGTGCCCCTTTTGCTCTTTCCTCACCAGAAACGCCGGAAGGGGTTTCCCTTCGAGAAAGCTGATGGCAGCGACGGCTGTAACGATGGGATCCGCACCAATCGTCGGGCCGCCAATCGCCTCCGCTTCGATGCCGTGCTCTGCGAGGAGTTCAAGGATGGTGTGCGCGGTGAGGACGGCTCCTTCCGGATCGAGCGTCGTCAGCCGGCAGTCCAGGTAGTAATCGCTGCTCTGGCCGGAGGAGAGAGTGAATTTGCCTCGAAAGAGGGACTTGCGCCGCAGCAATGCCCGAAGCTGGTCTCGAGAGTTCATGGTCGCGTCGCAGGCCGCCGAGGGCCATCATAACATGGAGCCTGCTCGCTGTAAGGCGCTTCGGCCGACATCCGGGCGCATGCCGCGACGCGTCGCCAGAGACGCGCGCGGCTCTGCTATAATGGCGGGGTTGCCCTGGGTCGCTCCGCCCAAACCATAGACGGCAGGACTCGCCCGCAACGCCCACGCGCATGTCGGGAATTATCGGCTACATCGGGAACAAACGTGTTGTGCCCGTGCTGCTGGAAGGTCTGGCGCGGCTGCAATACCGCGGCTACGACTCGGCGGGCGTGGCGGTGGTGCGCGAAGGGCAGCTCGAAGTCCGCCGCTCGACAGGCAAGCTGCGCAATCTCGAAGAGGTCTGCCGGCAGAATCCCCTCGACGGCACGTACGGCATCGGACACACGCGCTGGGCCACGCACGGCGCCCCGACCGAGGAAAACGCCCACCCGCACCGCGACTGCCACGCCACCGTCGCCGTCGTCCACAACGGCATCATTGAGAATTACGTCGAGCTGAAGAACCAGCTTTCCGCAGAGGGCCACGTCTTCACGACGGAGACCGACACCGAAGTCATCGCGCACCTGATTGAAAAATGCCTGAACGGCGGCGCAAAGGGTGCGGCGAACCTGGAGGACGCGGTGCGCGCCGCGGTGCGCGAACTTCGCGGCGTCTTCGCGCTCGCCATCGTTTCGACGCGCGACCCGCAAAAGATTGTGGCCGCGCGCCGCGGGCCGCCCGCCGTGATCGGGCTCGGGAAGGACGAGTATTTCGTCGCCAGCGACGTGCCCGCCATCCTCTATCACACGCGCGAGATCTTTTTCCTCTCCGACGGCGACCTGGCCGTGCTGACTCCGCACGGCGTGAAGCTCCTGGACTTCGACGGCCGTCCCGTCACGCGGCGCGTCCAGCACATCACCTGGGACCCGATCCTCGCCGAGAAGGGCGGGTTCAAGCACTTCACGCTCAAGGAAATTTACGAGCAGCCGCGCGCCGTGCGCGACACCATCCTCGGCCGCGTCTCGCCGGAGACGGGCGACGTCTTTCTCGACGACATGGAAATCAGCGACGAAGACTTCCGCGCCTTCCGCGACGTCAAGATCATCGCCGCCGGCACTTCGCGGCACGCGGGCCTGGCCGGCAAGGTGATGATCGAGCGTCTGGCGCGCGTGCCGGCGGAAGTGGACTACGCCTCGGAGTTCCGCTACCGCGACCCGCTGGTGGATTCGCGCACGCTGACCGTGCTGCTGACGCAATCCGGCGAAACCGCGGACACCATCGCCGCGCAGCGCGAGGCCCATGCGAAGGGCTCGAAGACGCTCGCCATCTGCAACGTGCTGGGCAGCATGGTGCCGCGCGAGGCGAACGGCGTCATCTACACGCACGCCGGACCGGAAATCGGCGTCAGCTCGACGAAGACGTTTACGGCGCAGCTCGCGGCGCTCCTGCTCTTTGCCGTCTATCTCGGCCGCGTGCGCGGCATCCTGCCGCCCGCCGACGCCAGGCGCCTGCTCCAGGAACTGACGCAGCTTCCCAAGAAGCTCGAAGCGGTGCTTCAAAAAGACGAGGAAGTCGAAGACCTCGCCCGGTTCTTCTATCGCTCGACGGAATTCGTCTTCCTCGGCCGCGGCGTGCACCTGCCCGTGGCGCTGGAAGGCGCCATGAAGATGCGCAAGCTCTCCTACGTCCACGCCGAGGCGTATCCCTCGGGCGAGATGAAGCACGGGCCCATCGCCATGGTCTCGGAAGGCTTGCCCGTCGTCGTGAACGCGACGTGCAACTGGGATTCGCCCTGGTCGAGGCAGCGATATGAGCGCACGCTGTCGAACGTGAAAGAGACGAAGGCGCGCGGGGCCACGATTATCGCGCTCGTCACCGAAGGCGATACGGAAATGCGCGCCATGGCGGACCACACGTTCGTGCTGCCGCACACGACGGGGATGCTCTCGACCATCCTCGAGGCCGTGCCGCTGCAACTGCTCGCTTACCATGTGGGCGTGCTGCGCGGCTGCGACGTGGACCAGCCGCGCAACCTGGCCAAATCGGTGACCGTGGAGTAGAGAAACTGAACTACCGAGACATCAAGGACTCGGAGATTCGAAAGCACCCGTTTCTATTTTTCAATTTCCAGTTTCTTCTTGGTGCCTTTGTGTCTTGGTGGTGAGTTCGTACGATGAAGCTCGTCTATACGGACCAGTACGACCTGAACCTCGGCGAGCACGTCTTCCCCGCGATCAAATACCGGCTGATCAAGGAAAAACTGCTGCGCGAAGGCTTGGTGCGCCCGGAGGAACTCGTCGAGCCAAAACCTGCCTCTGACGACGACGTGGCGCTCGTCCATCATCGCGATTACATCTACAAATTGAAGGCGGGCAAGCTTTCCTACACTGAAATCCTTCGCATGGAAGTTCCGTATTCGCCCGAACTCGTCCACGCCGTCTGGCTTTCGACGGGCGGCTCGATCCTCGCCGGACGGCTGGCGCTTGCGGACAGCGTCGCCGTGAACATCGGCGGCGGGTTTCATCATGCCTACCCCGACCACGGCGAGGGTTTCTGCGTGCTCCACGACGTGGCCGTCGCCATTCGCCGGCTGCAAAAGGACTCTGCAATCGAGCGCGCGCTGGTGGTGGACGTGGACGTCCACCAGGGAAACGGCACGGCGGCCATCTTCGGCGGCGACCCGAGCGTCTTCACGCTCTCGATTCATCAGGAGAACAACTACCCGTATCCCAAACCGCCCAGCTCGCTCGATATCGGCCTCGACGACGGCGCGGCCGATGACGAATACCTGGCCGCGCTCGAGCACGGTCTCGACCACGCCTTCGCCCATTTCCAGCCCGACGTCCTCTTCTACATCGCCGGCGCCGACCCGTATCGCGAAGACCAGCTCGGCGGATTGAAACTGACCTTGCACGGGCTCGAGGACCGCGACCGGATGGTGTTTGAGCGGGCGAACGCGCGGAAACTCCCCGTCGTCGTCACGCTGGCGGGCGGCTACGCGCGCCGCGTGGAAGACACGGTCCAGATCCACACGAACACCATCAAGGCGGCAAAGGAAATGGCAGGGGACGCGTAGCGGCCGTACCTTCGGTTACTTCTTCAGCTTTTTCAGGTCGCGCCAGCGGATGAGCTTGATGCCGTTTTCTTCCAGCGCGCGCCTGAACTCCGGGTGGGCGACGACGTCATAGTCGCGCTGCCGCCAGGCGCTGCCGAACTCCGGCTGGCCGACCATAACGGCGCGCTGTTCGGCATCGTCGAAGCCCGGATGGACGATCATGTGGCTGACGCCCGGTTGAACGGTCCGCAGCGCCTTCACGTAGGAATCGAGCCAGAGCGGCGGCGGAACGCGCAGGTTGATGCGGACGATCCCGTCCAGCGCGAGATCGTCTTCGTTCAGGAGCGAGGTGATCCCTTCCGGCGCGTTCTGGATGCGCGCCGAAAGAAACAGCAGCCCGGCCTCGCGCGCCACCTTGACGTAAACCTCCGTGTACGGGGGGTGGGCAAACAGCGCGCCCATGTGCGAATCGACGTGCGTGGGCTCCAGGCCCATGCGCCGCGCCGTTTCGATCTGCGCGCGCAGCTCGCGCTCGACGTCTTGCGGTTTGGCGCGTTCGATGAGCGCGGGGACGCTCGGAAGCAGGTAGCCGGAGGGTTCGAGAAGGCTCGGCACCTCGCCCTTCGAAGCCGTCGGTCCCCAGCGGTAATTCTTCCATTCGCTGGTCAGCGTCAGATGCAGGCCGATATCGTGCTCGGGATTCTTGCGCGCGTATTCGACGACTTCCGAAAACCACGGCGTCGGCACCATGGCGCTCGCCGAGCTGATGTCCTTGCGATCGAGCGCGTCGAAGCTGGCTCGGTTCACCGAGTGCGCCACGCCGAGGTCGTCCGCGTGGAGGATCAGCAGTTTCGTGCCCGCCGGATAGCCGAGCCGTTCTGCCAGATTGCTCCCCTGGGCCCGCGCCGGCCGCCATTCCGAAATCGAGAGCAGGACAGCCGCCATCAAGGTCAGAATCGCTGCGATTCGCATCTTTCCTCCGCCGGTTTTCATCGAACGAGTTTCGCCAGGTCTTTCCACCGAATCAGCTTCACCCCGTTCTCTGTCAAAACTCTCTGGAATTCCGGGCTCATCACCACGCGCAGGTCGCGCTCGCGCCACGCGCTGCCGAAATCGGGGTGGTCCACGGTCACGGCCTGGAGTTCGGCGTCGTCGTAGCCGAGGTGGACGATAAGCTGCGTGACGCCCGGCTGGAGCGTGCGCGCGACGTTTGCGTAGTACTCGGGCCACTCCTCCGCCTTCACGCGCGGGCCCGCCATGGCAAAGCCGTCCAGCAGCAAGGGGTCGAGGCCCAGCGCCTTGAGCAAGTCTTCCGGCAGGTTGGCCACCCGCGGCGCGAAGTACGGGATGCCGTAATCTTTCGCGACGCGCACGTAAGCCGAGAGAAACCCGGGATGCGCGAACAGCGTGCCCATGTGCGAATCGAGGTGCGTGGGCTTCAGCCCCATCCTGATCGAGAGTTCCACCTGCGCGCGGATTTCGCGCTCCACTTCCTCCGCCTTGGCGTTCTTCACCACCGACGCCACGTCCGGATAGAAGTGGCCGATGTCGTTGAGCAGCCCGGGCACTTCGCTTTTCAGCGCCACCGGTCCCCACTTGTAGTGCTTCCATTCCGCCGTCAGCGTCAGATGCAGGCCGATATCGTGGTCGGGGTTCCGGCGCGCGTACTCGGCGACTTCGGAAAACCACGGCGTCGGAACCATGGCGCTCGCCGAACTCACCGCGCCGCGGTCGAGCGCCTCGAAGCTGGCGCGATTCACCGAATGCGCCACGCCCAGGTCGTCCGCGTGGAGGATGAGGAGTTTTGTGTCGGCGGGATATCCCAGCCGCTCGGCCAGGTTTTTCGTTTCGGCGCGGCTGAAATCCATCACCAGGAGCGTGAGCGGAAAAAAGACGAGGATCGGACCCAGGACCTTCCTGATCATGGCGCCCCTCCGCAGGTGGGAGCCAAGGGTAACACAAGCCAGGAACGAACTTGGCCTGAATTCTTGTGAGCTGGTCAGCGGGGGAAAGCAGAAAATTCCTTACAGCTCCAGGACGATGCGCAGCCCGTTCTCTACCGCCAGAAGGTCTTCAGAGGAAAGTGCTCCCATTCTTCGCGATAGCCGTCTCTTCGCCACTGCTCGGATCTGATCCGTGACGGCGACGGCTTCCCGCCCTGCACACGAAACGGGAACCAACAGTGGGGGTGCTGCTGGCGGGGAACTCGACAGCGGCACAACTACGACCGTCGCGCGACGCTCGTTCAGAACGTTCGTTCCAGCCACTACGCAGGGGCGGGTCTTCCGGATTTCCGACCCCAGCGTCGGATCGAGGCGGACCCACCAGACTTCACCGCGACGAGGCTTCATCCCAAGGCTCCGGGATTTCGTCCTTCAACCGGTCCATCTCCCGCTCGACCGAACGGACGTCCGCACTACGGTTGGCGATGTCCGCAGCACGTGCCAAAAGCCGGTCGCGCTCTCGGAGTTTTGCGGCGAGCGCCGTGGCGACGAATCGGGAACGCTGGCGCGGCGGAACGCGTCTCGCAAACGTTGCGAGAAGTTCTTCGGGCAGGCTGAAGGTCACTTTCCGCGTTGCCATAAAGGAATAATACCATAATCGAATCCGGGCGCGCATCCTTCCCCCGCGGAGCCTTGCCTCGTCCTCTCCGGGGCTCACGCCGGAGGAAATTAGCCCTGAATTTTCACGAGGTGGGTATTTAGCGAACCGGTGCGATAGCCTTCGAGGTCGAGGGTGACGAACTTGAAGCCCAGCGGCTTGAAGATTTCGACGAACTTGGCCGCCATCTCGGGTGAGAGGGCGCGCGGAAGTTCTTCGGGTGAGATTTCGATGCGCACGATCTGGTCGTGGTGCCGGACGCGGAACTGGCGGAAGCCGAGCGCCCGCAGCGCTTCTTCACCCTGCTCCACGGTCCTCAGCCGCTCGGGCGTGACCTCAATCCCGTAGGCGATGCGCGAGGAAAGGCACGCGGAGGCGGGGCGGTTCCAGACGGGGAGTTCGGCGCGGCGGGAAAGCTCGCGGATGTCGGCTTTGGTCAGGCCCGCATCGAGCAGCGGCGCGAGGACGCGATGCTCGCGCGCGGCGCGCTGGCCCGGACGCCAGTCGCCCTGGTCGTCCACGTTGACGCCGTAGGCGACGGCGGCAAAGCCTCGGCGGACAGCCAGCTCGTCGAGCTTGTCGAAAAGCTCGTCCTTGCAGAAGTAGCAGCGGTCGGGGCTGTTCGCGCGGTAGGCGGGGTTGGAAAGCTCGCCGGTCTCGACAAATTCGTGCGGCAGGTTGAACCGGCGGACACACTCTTCGGCTTCGCGCCGGTCGCGCTCCGAATAGCTCGCGGAGAGCGCCGTCACGGCGAGCATCCGCTCGCCCAGCGCGCGGTGCGCCGCGTAGGCGAGATACGCCGAGTCCACCCCGCCCGAGTAGGCAACGATCAGCGACGGGACTTTCTCCAGCGACTCGTAAAGACGCCGCTCTTTGGTTTCAAGTTCGTTCATTGGCCAAACCCTGACTTCGTCAGGATAGCGCGACCGCACACCCGAAGACAAGTCGGGGCGCTCCTCGCAGTGAGCGCCCCGGTCTTTCAGAACCGCGTGCCTACTGAATCAGCGTGCCCTGGCCGCCGTTCTCGCTGCGGATGAGCGAGGCGGCGGCGACCTGGTCGCCTTCCTCCAGCCGGATGACCCGAACGCCCTGCGCGGAGCGGCCCGACTCGCGGATCTCGCTCGAATCGAGCCGGGCGATCTTGCCCTGCTCGCTGATGATCATGACTTCGGATTCTTCCGTCACGCTGAGCACGCCGACGACTTTCCCGTTCCGCTCGGCGGTCTTGACGTTAATGACGCCCTTGCCGGCGCGCGACTGCAAGCGGTACTCGGTGATGGGCGTGCGCTTGCCGTAGCCCTTTTCGGTGACGCTGAGGATCAGTTCCTTTTCGCCGACGATTTCCATGCCGACGATGTAGTCGCCCTCATCGAGGTCCATGGCTCGGACGCCGTAGGCGGGCCGACCCATGTCGCGCACGTCCGACTCCGGAAAGCGAATAGCCATGCCTTCGTGCGTGGCGAGGAAGATCGTGTCCTGGCCCGTCGTGAGCTTCGCGTCAATCAACTCGTCGCCCTTTTCGATCCCCATGGCGATGATGCCGCGCGACATGGGATTGGAGAATTCCGAAAGGCGCGTCTTCTTGATGAGCCCGTTGCGCGTGACGAGCATGACGAACTGCACGGGCTTGCCGGTGGCGCCGTCGAGCGCCGGCTCGTCGCCCTCGGGCAAGTCCTTCACGGTCACAAACGCCGCCACCTTTTCGCCGGAAGCCAGGTTGACGAGGTTCACGATGTTCTTGCCGCGGCCCGCGGCGCCGACATCGGGAATTTCGTAAACCTTCAGCCAGTGGACCCGGCCCGTGTTCGTAAACACCAGCATGTAACTGTGCGTGTTGGCGATAAAGAGGTGTTCGACGAAGTCCTCCTCGCGCGTCTTCATGCCCAGCCGGCCTTTCCCGCCGCGCGACTGCTGCCGGTAGGTGGAGAGCGGCGTGCGCTTCATGTAGCCGGCGTGGGAGACGGTAATGACGACGTCCTCAACGGCGATCAGGTCTTCGAGCTTGATTTCGGCCTGTTCCTCGATGATCTCGGTGCGGCGGGCGTCGCCGTATTTCTTCTGGACCTCCTTCAGCTCGTCCACGATCACTTTCTTCAACGCCTTGTCGCTCGCCAGAATTTCCTTGTACTCAGCGATCTTCTTCTGAAGCTCGTCGTACTCCTGCTGCACCTTCTCGCGCTCGAGCGCGGTCAGGCGCTGCAACTGCATCTCGAGGATCGCCTGCGCCTGGCGCTCGCTGAACTCGAAGCGCGCCATCAGGCCTTCGCGAGCGTCCTTGGGCGTCCTGGAGGCGCGGATCAGCTTGATGATGGCGTCGAGCTGCGACAGGGCTTTGAGGAACCCTTCCAGGATGTGCGCGCGCTCTTCCGCCTTGCGGAGGTCGTAAGCGGTGCGGCGGCGGACCACCGTCACGCGGTGATCAATGAAGAGTTGAATGGCCTCAACCAGCGGCAGCGTCTTCGGCTGGCCGTTGACGATGGCCAGCATGATCATCCCGAAGGTTTCCTGAAGCTGTGTGTGCTTGTAGAGGTTGTTCAAGATGACTTCGGGCGGTTCGCCGCGCTTCAGCTCGATGACGATGCGCATGCCGTCGCGGTCGCTTTCGTCGCGGATGTCGGAGATGCCTTCGATCTTCTTGTCCTGCACGAGCTGCGCGATGCGCTCGATGGTCTTGGCCTTGTTCACCTGAAACGGAATTTCGGTGATGACGATCTGCTGCTTTTCCTTGGTCGGCCGCTCGATGGCCGCCTTGGCGCGCATCGTGAACGTCCCGCGGCCGGTGGCGTAAGCCGACCTGATGCCGCCCTTACCGTAAATGAAAGCGCCGGTCGGAAAATCCGGGCCGGGAACCAGCGCCAGCACTTCGTCAATCGTCGCGCCGGGTTTCTGAATCAGCAGGATCGTGGCGTTGATGATTTCCGTGAGGTTGTGCGGAGGAATCTTGGTGGCCATGCCCACGGCGATGCCGTCCGAGCCGTTGACGAGCAGGTTGGGGACGCGAGTGGGAAGGACCAGCGGCTCTTCCGTGGACTCGTCGAAGTTGGGGACGAAGTCCACGGTTTCTTTTTCGATGTCGGCGAGCAGCTCTTCGGCGAGGCGCGAGAGGCGGCACTCCGTGTACCGGTAGGCCGCCGCGGGGTCGCCGTCCACCGAGCCGAAGTTGCCCTGGCCGTCAATCAGCGGGTAGCGCATGTTGAAGTCCTGCGCCATGCGCACCAGCGTGTCGTAAACCGCCGCGTCGCCGTGCGGGTGATACTTCTTGATGACCTCGCCCACTACGCCCGCGCACTTGATGTAGCGCTTGTCGCTGGTATTGCCCTCTTTGTACATCGCGTAGAGAATGCGGCGATGGACGGGCTTCAAGCCGTCGCGGACGTCCGGCAGCGCGCGTCCGATGATGACGCTCATCGCGTAGTCGAGATACGACGAGCGCATTTCGTCTTCAATGTTGACGGGCCGCTCGTTCGCCGGCTTGATCAGTTCCTGGTCACCCATGAATCGCTTTCCTTTCCGCTTTCCTCAGCCGAGCCGTGGCCGCACCCTTGGGCTCAGAGGGACGCGGCTATGCTCGTCTCGGCGGTTCTTGATTTCGCCACGCAGGTTAGATATCCAGGTTCTTCACGTCCAGCGCGTTCTGCTCGATGAACTGGCGGCGGGGCTCGACCGCGTCGCCCATCAGGATCGTGAAGATGTCGTTCGCGGCCTCGAAATCGTCCGCGCGCACCTGGAGCAGTGTGCGCTGTTCGGCGTCCATAGTGGTTTCCCAGAGCTGGTGCGGGTTCATCTCGCCCAGCCCCTTGAAGCGCTGCACGGTGAACGATTTCTTCCCCAGCGTCATCACGTGTTCGAGCAATTCTTCGCGGTCTTCGACTTTCACCTCGGTGCCGTTGGAGGAGATGACGAAGGGCGGCTTGTCGTACGGGCTGACGCGGCGATGGAGTTCGAGCAACCGCCGGTAATCGGCGCTGCCGGCCAGCTCCCAGCCGATGACGATTTCACCGAGTTTGTCGTTGGAAACGGTCAGCGTGTAGAGGCCGTGTTCTTCGTCCATCTTGAGCGATGACTTAAAGCCCTGCCCCTTCAGTTCTTTCGCCACCTGCTCGAGTTTGGTCTTCGACTCGAACTCCATCTTCTTTCCGAGCTCGGCCGCGAGCATCGCCGCGACGGGCCGCCGGTCGCCCGCGCGCTTCTCGAGCTTCGCGAAGATCTCGTTGTACTCGGCCAGCGCCATCAGGAAGTTCGTCAGCTCGCCGCCGGCGAGACGGACTTTCGCTTTCCCGTCGCCCGCCTCGACTGCGTGGTCTTCCGTGGCGCGGCGCATCACCTCGCGCCGGAATTCTTTCTCGTCGCGGATGTATTTCACGCTTTTGCCTTTCCGGATCAGGTAGAGGGGCGGCTGGGCGATGTAAACGTGCCCGCGCTCGACGAGTTCCCTCATCTGCCGGAAGAAGAACGTCAGGAGCAGTGTGCGGATGTGCGAGCCGTCCACGTCGGCGTCGGTCATGATGATGATCTTCGAATAGCGGAGTTTCGAGACGTCGAAATCGTCCTTGCCGATGCCCGTGCCGAGCGCGGTGATGAGCGCGCGGATTTCGTCGTGCGAAAGCATTTTGTCGATGCGCGCTTTCTCGACGTTGAGAATTTTTCCGCGCAGCGGAAGGATGGCCTGGTAGCGGCGGTCGCGCCCCTGCTTGGCGCTGCCGCCGGCCGAATCGCCCTCGACGAGGAACAGTTCGCAGCGCAGCGGGTCTTTTTCCTGGCAGTCGGCAAGCTTGCCCGGAAGCCCTCCGGAATCGAGCGCGCCCTTGCGTCGAGTCAACTCGCGCGCCTTGCGAGCGGCTTCGCGCGCGCGCGACGCGTCGATCGCCTTGGCGCAGATCTTGCGCCCCATCGTGGGGTTTTTCTCGAAAGCCTCCATGAGCTTCTCGTAAACAAAGCTCGCCACGGTGCTCTGGATATCGCTGTTGAGCCTGCCCTTCGTCTGCCCCTCGAACTGCGGCTGCGGCAGCTTGACGCTGATGACGGCGACCAATCCTTCGCGCACATCCTCGCCCTGAAGGTTTTCCTTCACGTCCTTGAAGAGCCCCTGGTTCTGCCCGAACTGGTTGATCGCGCGCGTCAGCGCCGAGCGGAATCCGGAAAGGTGCGTGCCCCCGTCCACGGTGTTGATATTGTTCGCGAACGAGAAGACCGTTTCCGCGTAGGCGTCGTTGTACTGGACGGCGAATTCGATGTGCAGCTTTTCGCGGTCCGCCTCGGCGTAAATGGGCGTCGCGTGCAGCACGTCCTTGTTCTTGTTGAGATGTTTGACGAATTCCGCGATCCCGCCGTTGTAGCGGAATTCCGATTCCTTGTTCGTCCGCTCGTCCTTCAGCCGGATCGTCAGGCCTTTGTTCAGGAAAGCGAGTTCGCGCAGGCGCTGAGCCAGTGTGTCGTAATTAAACTCGATGGAGTCAAAAATCTCGGGGTCGGGCCGGAAGGTAACCTTCGTTCCCCGTCGCGTCGTCTTCCCCGCGCGCTTCAGCGCGCCAAGCGGCTTGCCGCGTTCGTAGGACTGCTCCCAGGTATAACGCGTCTCTTCTTTGCCGGCCTCGCGCCAGATTTCCAGGTCCAGCCATTCCGACAGGGCGTTCACCACCGAGACGCCCACGCCGTGCAGGCCGCCGGAGACCTTGTAGCTCTTCGTATCAAACTTCCCACCGGCGTGAAGGACCGTCATCACCACTTCCGCCGCGGACTTGCCCTCCTCTTTGTGGAGATCGACGGGAATCCCGCGGCCGTTGTCCACAACCGTTACCGAGTTGTCGGTGTGGACGGTAACGTCGATCTTGTCGCAATAGCCCGCCAGCGCTTCGTCCACGGCATTGTCCACGACTTCCCAGACCAGGTGGTGCAATCCCGTCTGGCCCGTCGAGCCGATATACATCGCCGGGCGCTTGCGCACCGCTTCCAGATCACCGAGGACCTTGATACTTTCGGCGTCGTAGGCCTCGGCCGTCTTGTCGGCCGGGCTGTTAACCTCTTTCAGCTTCGCCACGCGCTTTAAAGACCTCCTCGCCAGGCTTCGTCAGACACAAAAAAGCCGACAGGCAAAAACAATCCCCGTCGGCCTCGCGGGTACCTTGAACTGGTCGTCTTACCCTTCAGAACTTCGTCTCCTCCTGCCGCTGGGCCGATCCCGTCCTCAGATCCGCATCGGCATCACGACGTATCGGTAGAGGTAAGGTTCCTCTCCGCTCGGCCGGAGCTGGCCGGCGCTCTGCTCGTCCTTCAGCTCCAGGCGAACCTTTCCGCCGTCGCTGAGCACGTTCAGGAAATCGAGCAGATACTGGTAATTGAATCCAATCTGCAGGGCCTCACCCTGGTACTCGGCGTCGAGTGTTTCGTGCGCTTCACCGTACTCGCCGCTGGAAGATGAAATCTCAATCTTCCCCTTGTCAAGCTGAATGCGCACCGCGCGCGAACGTTCGTCCGCCAGCAGCGCTACTCGCTTGATGGCCTCGGTCATCGCCACGCGTTCGAGTTCCACAATCCTCGTGTTCTCCCGAGGCAGCACCGCTTCGTAATTCGGGAACTGCCCCGTCAGCATGCGGCAAATCAGCAGTCGTTCGCCCACGGTGAAAAATAGGTGGCTCTCGTCTCTCCCGACCTCCACCGCAGTGTCTTCTTCCACCTCGGCCAGCAGACGGATCAGTTCCGCCATGGCTTTCTTGGGAATCAGCAACCGCAGTTCAGTGCTCACCCCGCTGACCGGAGACTGGCGTTCGATTAACGCCAGGCGATGCCCGTCCGTCGCCACCATCGCCGCGCTGTCCGCTTTCAAAATCAGCAGCGCACCGTTGAGTGTGTAGCGGGACTCTTCGTTGGAAATCGCGAAGATCGTCTTCTCGACCATTCCGGTCAGCGTGGAGGCAGGAAGTGACGCCAGCGCCTTCGGGACCGACGCGAGGGCGGGAAAATTATCCCGTGCCATGCCCACGAGCTTGAACGACGACCGCTCGCACGTGAGCTGGACCCAGTGGTTTTCGAGAAACTTGAAACGGATATCCGCTTCGGGGAGCGACCGAACAATTTCGAGCAGCCGCTTCGCCGGGACGGTTCCCGCGCCTTCTTTTTTCACCTTGGCCGGGCAGCCCGATTTCAATCCCAATTCCAGATCTGTGGCGCTGATCCGTACCCGCGAGCCCTCCGTTTCAAGCAGCAGGTTTGAAAGGATGGGAATCGTGGTTTTCTTTTCGACCACGCCCTGCGTCAGGTTCAATTCGCGGAGCAGGTCAGACTTCTTTACGGTGAATTCCATACAATTAAGATCCTATCAGAAGTATTTTAGCAGTAGAGTTTGTGGATTTGTGGAAAACCTTTCAAATTCCTGATTTGCAAAGATTTGGAGGTTGGATGGGAAGTGAATTTCCAACCCCCTTTCCTGCTCGTCTGTGGGAAACTTGGCCGCCGCTTTTGGATCACAATTCAAGTTCCCGCCGAAAGTGATAAAATCGTGTCTAAACCTAACGCAGAGAGTCACTTAGCTTGTTGATAAGCCTGTTTAATTCCCGGTCATTCTGCCGCTGTTCGGAAATCTTGTTGATGGAATGAAGCACGGTTGTGTGATGCTTGCCGCCGAATTCCCTCCCGATCTGTGGCAGCGACGCGGTGGTCATTTCCTTGGCGAGGAACATCGCGACCTGCCTCGGATAGGCCACGGCGCGGCTGTTATTCTTGGCCTTGAGCTGCGAGACACTCAGGCCGAACTCCTGGCACACAGCCCGCTGGATGTTCTCAATCGAGACGCGCCGCTCCTCCAGATCCACAAGGTTCTTGAGCACCTGCTGAGCCATGGGCAGCGAGATTTCCGCGCCGGTCAGCGAGCAGTACGCCACCAGCCGCGTCAGCGCGCCTTCCAGGTCGCGGACGCTCGATTTGATCTTGGTCGCGATGAACAGCCCCACGCTGTCGGGAAGCTTCACCCCCTGCGCGTCCGCCTTCTTCGCAAGGATCGCCACCTTCGTCTCGAGGTCGGGCGACTGAAGGTCCGCGGTCAGGCCCCACGCGAACCGCGAGCGGAGGCGGTCCTCCAACCCGGGGATTTCCTTCGGCGGGCAATCGCTCGAGATGACCACCTGCTTCTGCGCCTCGTACAGCGCGTTGAAGGTGTGAAAGAACTCTTCTTGAGTCCGTTCCTTGCCGGCGATAAACTCAATGTCGTCCATGAGTAGGACGTCCACGTTCCGGTATTTTTCGCGGAAGGAAAACATCCGGTCGTAGCGCAGCGAATTGATCACTTCGTTCGTGAACCGCTCGGAGGAAACGTAGGCGAGGCGCATCTCCTTCCAGTTCTTCTTGATGGCGTGCCCGACCGCCTGCATGAGGTGAGTCTTCCCCAGGCCCACGCCGCCGTAGAGGAACAGCGGGTTGTAGGCCTTGGAAGGCGATTCCGCCACGGCGCGCGCCGCCGCATGCGCGAACTGGTTGCAGGAGCCGACGACGAAACTCTCAAACGTGTAACGGGGATTCAGTTGATGGTCCACCGAGTTGAAGTCGAGCTTCGCCTGCACCACTTTTGCCTCTCCGTTGGCCGGCTCCTTGGCCGCAGACTTCTCTTCCAGGATGTAGGATACGCCCTGAAAGCCCAGGCGCAGGTCGCCCAGCGCCTGCCCGATCAGGCTGCTGTAATGCTCCTCGATCCACTCCTGGAATTCCGCGTTCGGCACGCGGACGAAGATCGTTCCGTTCGCCGAATGGCTCAGGCGCGTCGGACGCAGCCACGTCTGGTAACTCTGAGGATTGACCCGGGTCTTGAGGTAATTGAGGATCTCGTGCCAGGCGTTCATGGGCGTCGAGGAAAGAGGAGAGTTTCAATTTCCGGCGCCGGCGCGCTTTCGACTCGAAGACAACACCTCGTCGCGGCGGAGCCTCAGGCCTCCGCGGGAAGCCACAGGCATTCACGACGTTGAATTTCGAAGAACTCCGGCTCGGTTGAGTTGAAAACGTGCCGACGGGTTTGCGTCGCACTTCCCGGTCAACCCGGACGAAGCGAAACTATAACACAAAAAAATTTTCTCGCCAACCATTGCCGCCGCGCGCGCGAAAAAAAATCTTCACGAAGTCATTCGCGCAATTTCATCGCGCTCCGGAGCGCGCAGCGGATGGAGGCGACCGTCCTCTTCAAGCGCCAAACCTTCGCGAGCCGGGCGGATTTCACCGATCGCGGCGGCGGGAATTCCCGCCCGCCCAAGCGCTTTCAACACCTTGCGAGCCGAACGCCGGCTCGCGACGATCAGCAACGCGCCGGAGGCGATCAACGCAAACGGGTCGAAGCGAAGCACTTGACGGAACGCGAGCGTCTCTTCGAGGACCGGAACGCGGTCCTTCCAGACCCGCAATCCCACATTTCCGGCCCGGGCAAGTTCGTAAAGGCCTGAAAGCAGGCCTCCTTCGGTCGGGTCGTGCATCGCGTGGATGTTCCCGGCCTTCATCGCCACCTCTGCGTCCCGCACGACGCTGATGCCGGGACGCCAAAGGAGACGCTCCGCGCGGCGAACCAGCCTGCTTCCGAGCTTTGCCGCCAGCTCGCGGCGCCGCTCGCGAGCCAGGATCGCCGTCCCTTCGAGCGCGAGGCCCTTGGTCAGCAACACGATATCGCCGGGCCGCTGCCGCTCTTTGCGAAGCAGTTTCGATTTCTCAACTTCCCCCAGCAGGTGTCCGGCCACGATGGGGCGGTCGAGCCCCGAAGTGACTTCTGTATGCCCGCCGACAAGTTCCACGCCGAGCGCGGCGCAGGCGCGCCGAATGTCGGCGAAGATTTGCCGCGCCAGCGCCCTCGTCGCCCCGCGCTCGGGAAGCAACACGGTGGCGAGAAACCATCGCGGCCGCGCTCCCAGCGTCGCCACATCGTTGGCGTTGACGTTCACGGCGTACCAGCCGATATGCTCAGCGGTGAAGGTGATGGGGTCGGACTTCGCAACCAGGTAGTTCGAGCCGGCGTCGAGCACCGCCGCGTCTTCCCCGAACCGCGGCCCGAGGACCACGCCCGAACCCTGGCGGGGCTTAATCCGCGAGAGCAGAGTCTCCAGAAAGCGTGGCGGCAGCTTGCCAACCGGAAATCCGCGCCGGGCCATACTTCGAGAGTATAATCCCGGCTTGCTCCCGCTGAAGCGGAGTCCGCGCCTTTTCCTGGGTCCATCTGAAATCCCGGGTCGCCGGTCGCCGCGGGGCGGCGCCGCGCCAGACGGACAATGAAATGAAGATTCTCGGCATCATCCCCGCCCGGCTCGAGTCCACTCGCCTGCCGCGCAAAGCGCTGCGGGAGATTTGCGGAAAACCCATGGTCGCCTGGGTTTACGAGCGCGCCCACTTGGCCAAAAGCCTGACGCGTGTCACCGTGGCCACCGATTCGCGCGAAATTCTTTCCGTCTGCCGCGAGCTGGGGATTCCCACCGTGCGCACTTCCGCCGGCCACCGTTCCGGCACGGACCGCCTGGTTGAGGTCATGGACCGCGAACCCGCGGACGTTTACGTGAACATCCAGGGTGACGAGCCCATGGTGACGCCGGCGCACATCGATCTCCTCGTCCGCCCCTTCCAGCGCCGCCCGGACACCCAGGTCTCAACGCTCAAAATCCGCATCAAGCCGGAAGAGGCTCGCGACCCGAATGTCGTCAAGGTCGTCACCGACGTCGAAGGCCGCGCGCTGTACTTCTCCCGCGCCGTGATTCCTCACGACCGCGACTCCACCGGCCGCGCGCGCTGGTACAAGCATCTGGGGCTTTACGCCTATCGCGCCGAGGCGCTCCGCCGCTTCAGCACGCTCAAGCCTTCCGAACTCGAACAGACCGAAAAGCTCGAGCAGCTCCGCTTCCTCGAAAACGGGATTTCGATCGCCGTGGTTGAGACCACGCAGGATACGATCGGGGTGGATACGGAGGAGGATCTGAAGCGAGTGGAGGAGTACTTCCGAAAACTCACGTAACGCCGCTACTTCTCGCCAATCAGATACCGGCAGCCCCGCGGGCCCATGCGCGCCGAGTGGACCGTTTCTGGCGCCACGTCGAAACGCTCGCCGGGCTTGAACGTCCGCGTCTTGCCGTCAACGGTCAGCGCCATTTCGCCTTCCAGGATGATGTGCGCGCTGAGGGTGTCGTGCGTGTGCTCCGGGTAGTGAACGCCCGGCCCGTCCTGCCACACATAAATCCGTTTGAAACCCTCCTCCCGCAGCTTCTTTTCCCAGGCTTTTTCGTCCATGGGGCAGTCCCTTCAGAACAGAATCTTACCACGGCCGCGGGCCGAAGACAGGCGGCGGGAATTCCGGAAGGTTCAAGCGACCGGCTGAGCGAAAGAGGCGTGGTCGCGGCGCGGCCGGGGCTTCTTCTCGCGGTAGGAGCGCGCGAGTTCGAGATAGATTCCCAGGTCGCGTTCGAGGTCGGACTGCGTGCCGTCGAAGTAAAAACTGCGGATGGGGATGCCGCTGTAATCGCGGCTCAGTTTGGGATAGATGGCTTCGCTGACGATGCCGTTCATGCAGGTGAAGGGGCTGATGTCCACGATGCCGTCGGCCCCCTTCCGGGCCAGGTAGGCGGCCTTGCCCACGCTCAGCACCATTTCGCCGAGTGCCCCCTCGCAGGGCAAATACGGCCGAGCGAGGTCGAGGATTTCCCGAATATCCTCCGGCTCTTCTCGCCCGGCGAAGAAATCACCGAAAGGCGCGGAGAGCGCGTGCTCGTCGGCGAGTTGCACGTGGCTGCGCAGCCGCGCTTTCAGCATCTCGAGCGAAAAGCCGCGCCCGCGCAGCTTGAGTTTGCGGACGAGGTCGGCGTTCGTGTAGGCGATCCACTCCACAATGTGGCTGAGCCAGGTCTCGGCGCCGTAGCCTTCGAGCTTGCGGATGAGGTCTTCGTTCGAAAAGGAGTTCAGCCGGCAAAAGATCTCTCCCACCACGCCGATGAGCGGGACGGCGGGGTCGTAATAAGCCGGGACGCGCCGGAAACGCTCGTGAGCGCGGTGCATCGAGCCGGCCAAGGCGCGAAGCTGGCAGGCCGGCTCTGCGCAGCTCGCTTCCAGCGTTTCACAGAAATCGCGCAGGCTCTCCTGGTAAGCGGCGTCGGCGGCGCCGGCGAGCGTCTCGTAGGGACGCGTGCGCAGCAGCGCCCGGTGCAGGAGGTCGCCGGCCACGAGCGCCCGCCAGCCCGCGCGCACGAACGGCCCGGCCACGCTGCCCAGGTCTGCGTAGCCGTTCTCGCTCGTCGGAGAAACGATGGCCACATCGCCGTAGCCGCACCGGTCGAGCACTCTCCGCAGGTAGTGCGCGTACTGGCCGAAGCGGCACGGCCCTTCCGCCGTCGGCTGAAAGAAGGCCACGCGCGCGGGATTCACGCCGGGCTCCTCCAGGACGCGCAGAAAATCGCCGACCGTTACGATGGCCGGATAGCACTCGTCGCCGTTCGAGTATTTCTGCCCCAGCTCGCGCGTGCGCTCGTTCGAGGGCGGCGTCGGCGCGGCGTCAATCCCCAGCCAGCGAAAGACGGAGGCGAAGGCTTCCGAACTCCCGTCGGGCATTCTCGGAATGAAGACTTTCCTGCCCGCGAGAGGGTGCTCGGGGCCGACTTGACGGACTACATGCTCGTGGCGGAGGGGCATCGCAACAGTCCCTTGCTGTCGAGATAGGCTTCACAACGCGTGAGGAAACCCGCGTCGTTCGAGTGGCCGTCGAACTGGAGGACGAGCGACGGCCTTCCCGCCGCGTCGTCCAGAAACGATTTGATGTAGGAATCCGGCCCGCACTTGAAGTTGGTGATGTACACGAGATGCAGGTTGCGGTGCCGCCGGGCGATGCGCGCCGCGGCCAGAATCTTCCGGCCCGAGTTCCAGTACATGTTCGGGTTGACTTCGGTGATGTCTTCGAGATCGAGCGGAAGGAAATCCATGGGCAGGACGTTGACGCCGTAAAGGGAGCGCAGCTTGCGCGGAACGTCGCAATTGACGCTGCGGTCGTAGAGGTTGTAGGCGCGGCCGAGCAGAACGAGCGCCGGCTCGCCCGTTTCGTGCAGGCGCGCCAGCGCCTGCGCTCCCGCTTCCAGCAGCGCGTCGGTGAAGGCGCCCTGAGCCGCGTAGGCGGCCGTCGCGGCGCGGTCGCTCCGGCGGCGCGCCACGCCCAGCGTGCGGGCGAACGCGGCGAGCTCGCGCTCCACGTGCTTTCGCCCGTAGCGGAAGTGAACAGTGGGCGACAGGAACTTCGCTCCGGCGCTTTCAAACCGCGGCGCCGCGCGCACCACGAACGGCAGCGTCTGGTTCCACGGGCACAGGTGCGAATCGACGCGGCTCTCGGGCGCCTCGGAGTTGAGAACGTTGGGAAGAAAGATGTAATCCACGCCCTGGTCGAGCAGTTCCTGGACGTGACCGTGCGCCACCTTCACCGGGAAGCAGGGCTGCGCGATCGTCAGCTCGTCGCCGAGCGCCGCAATCTTGCGGTCCGTCGCCGGGGAAACGGCGACGTCGAACCCGAGTTCCTGGAAGTACGCGCACCAGAACGGGAAGCGCTCGTAAAAGTACATGGCGCGAGGCATGCCGACGGTCGGCCGCCTCCGGGCCGGGTCCGGCGGACGCCAGACTTCTTCCAGGAGCTTGTCGCGCAGGGGCACGAGGTCTTCGAAAACAGGGCGGCGTTCCGTGCGCGCGCGCTTGCGGAATTTGTCCGAGCACTTGTCTCCCCAGTAGGTGCGCTGCCCCTCGATCGTGAATTCCTTCATGTCGCAGTAATTCGAGCAGGCGCGGCAGACGAACTCGCGCGTGGCAAAATTGACACGGCGCAGCGAGTAGCCGCGGAAGCGGCTGGGGCGGCCCGTGCCGCGCATCCGGTCGCGCGCAATCAGCGCCATGCCGATGGCGCCCACGACGCCGTTGTGGGGCGGAACGATGATGCGCTTCGAGAGGATCTGTGAAAACGCCGCGGCCACCGAATCGTTGTACGCCGTGCCGCCCTGGAAGAAGATGACGTCGCCGATCTTGCGCCCGCGCACCACGCGGTTCAGGTAATTGAGCGCCACCGAATAGGCGAGCCCCGCGCAGAGGTCTCCGACGTCGGCGCCTTTCAGGAGCAGCGCGGTCACGTCGCGCTCCATGAAGACCGTGCAGCGTTCGCCCAGACGCGCCGGACTCGTCGAGCCGAGCGCCAGCCGCGCGAACTCGCCCTTGATGTCCACGCCCAGCTTCTCGGCCTGCTCCTCGAGGAACGAGCCCGTGCCCGCCGCGCACGCCTCGTTCATCGTGAAGTCCACCACCACGCCGTCGCGGATGGAGATGAACTTCGAGTCCTGCCCGCCGATCTCGAAGATCGTGTCCACCATCTCCAGACCCATCTGCCGGCAGACGTGCACCGCGCCCGTCTTGTGCGCTGTGATTTCGTCGTTGACCGTGTCCGCGCCCACCAGCTCGCCGATCAGCTCGCGCCCCGAGCCGGTGGTCCCCACGCCGCGGATTTCGATCCGGTCGCCGAGTTCGGCTTCGATTTCCGCCAGACCCTTGTCCACCACCTCAATCGGGCGGCCCTGCGTGCGGAGGTAGATGTCCTTCAGCACGTTCCCCTCGGCGTCCGTGACCACGAGGTTGGTGCTGACCGAGCCGACGTCGATTCCCAGATAGGCTTCGATCCGGCCGTGGGGTGGAAGCGCCGCGACAGCGGAGACGCGGTCCCGCAGCAGCTCGACGTTGGCCATCGAAAGCGGCTCACTGAAGGCGAAGTCCTTCTTCGTCAGGACATGCTGCTGGAGCTGGTGGATGTGTTTGAAGGTCAGCTTGCGCCGTTCCTCGGCTTCGAACATCGCGGAGCCCGCCGCGCCCAGCCAGGCGTACAGCTCGGGCACGAAGAAATCGCCGTCCGCCAGGCGGAAGGCTTCGCGAAGCGCTTCACGAACGCCCGCGTTCAGCGCCACGCCTCCCACAAACGCCACGGGCGGGACTACCTGCCGGCCCTTCACAATCGCCGACTTGAAGTTGCGCGCCACCGCCTCGCACAAGCCGCGCAGAATCTGGTCGGTCGAGTAGCCCTTCTGCTGGGCGTGAATCATGTCGGTCTTGGCGAAGACCGAGCAGCGGCCCGCCACGCGCGCCGAGCAGCTCGCCGAACACGCCGCCGCGCCCACTTCGTCCACGGAATAGAGGAGGCGCGAGGCCTGCTGGTCGATGAACGAGCCGGTGCCCGCGGCGCAGTCGCCGCTCGTTTCGTAGTCCACAATGCCCAGATACTTCGACGTCTCGCTCGGCTCGAGCCGCAGGTACTTCGACGACTCGCCGCCCATTTCGAAAACCGTTCGGACTTGGGGATAGAAAGCGCGAACCCCTTTGGCAACCGCCCGGAATTCGTTTTCGTAATAAATCCCCAGAATCTTTGCGATGAGCTGGCTGCCGGAACCCGTCACGCGGATTCCTTCGACCTCTTCCTCTCCGACGTGATCGTAGAACTCTTTGAGGAGATCGAACGTGGCCTGAATGGGGCTGCCCTGGATGCGCCGGTAGCCAGAAATCACGAGCGGCCGGTCGCCGAACACAGAGCCCGGGGGAAGCGCGGCGGCGGAGAAACTCGGCGAGTTTTCGGTCAGGCGGGCGAGAAGGCCGTGGTCGTCAGCCGTCCCGATGGCAGCGAGCTTCAAGCTGACGGCGCCGATGTCCAATCCAATATTGATGCTCATCAGATTTCTGCCAAGCGAGTGGCGGGCTTACACCCGCCTGTGCGAGAAAACACCACTTCTCTCGCGGGACCCGACCCGCGCGTTCAGGCTATCGGGAAAAAAGGCGCTTCGGCCGCGCCTTGGTGAGGAAGGCAGGCACGTCGGGTGCCGGGTGAAGCTTGTCTGGTTCCGGACCCATATAGAGAAATTCCGAAACGGTCATTTTGTCCGAAACCCCCAACCTGAGAAGGCACTCTCCACCTTCATTTTGCCCGTCTCCTCAGCTGGAACACGAAGTGCTGACGCGACGGTGTCAGTCACTATCTCGACGTTCGACGGGAGAGGTCAATGTCACATCGCGCTCATCATCGCGAACTTGGACTCGCAAGCAACTCCACCTCACCTTCATGCCGGCGCGGTGCGGTGCGCCTCCTGCTTGTCGGCGTGTTTGTCGGCTCATGCTTCGCGGGCGCCGCCACGGCCGAAGCCTCGCTCAAACCTCGGCTTCCCCGCCGCGTGATGAGGCTCGACGGCGTCTGGCAGGTCGAGCAGGGCAGGAAAGATTCACCTCCCGAAACGTTCTCCCACAAGATCCCTGTGCCCGGACTGCTCGACATAGCCGATCCGCCGTTTCAGGACGTGGGCCGAAAGAGCGCGATTCGAGAAGCCTTCTGGTATCGGCGCACCTTCGTCATCGAGGGTCCGCTTCCGGAAATCGCCATCCTCAAGCTTCACAAAGCGCGTTACGGGACCAAGGTTTTTCTCAACGGGCAATTCATCGCCGAGCATCTGCCGTCCTTCACTCCCGCCTGCCTCGATGTCCGCCCCCAACTGCTGGGAGACGGTCAGGAGAATGAACTCGTCATCCGGGTCGGCGCATTCCGCCACGCCCTCCCTGAAGGCCAGCCTTCCGGCTGGGACTTTGAGAAGCTCCTCTACATTCCGGGAATTTACGACTCCGTCGAACTGATCCTGACGAACGCGCCGTACATCGTCAACGCGCAGACGGTGCCGGATGTCGCGGGCAAGCGAGTACGCGTGGTCGCCGAAATCGCTGCGGGCGCGCGCGCCGCCGAAGTGGTCGTCACGGGACAGGTGGCGGAGGCCGCCTCGGCCAAAGTGGTCGGCTCAAATGTGGGGGGAAAAACCTCGCTGTCCTCGCGCTCCACGGGGACCGTGGATTTCATCATCCCCATTGAAAGCGCCCGGACCTGGTCGCCCGAAGACCCGTTCCTTTACGAACTGACACTCGCGACCGGCGCGGACGCCGCGCGCGTCCGTTTCGGCCTGCGCACGTTTGGTTTCGACCCCCAATCGAAGCGCGCGCTGCTGAACGGGAAGCCCTATTACCTCCGTGGCTCGAACATCACGATCTACCGTTTCTTTGAGGACGCCGAACGCGCCGACCGTCCGTGGCGCGAGGAATGGGTGCGGCGCCTGCACCGCAAGCTCAAGACCATGCACTGGAATTCGCTTCGCTACTGCATCGGATTTCCCCCGGATTTCTGGTACGACATCGCCGACGAAGAGGGCTTTCTCATTCAGGACGAATTCCCCATCTGGCTGCTGAACGAAAAACCGGAGAGTCCGGTGGCGGAGAAGATCATTCCGGAATACACGGCGTGGATGCGTGAGCGCTGGAACCACGCGAGCGTCGTCATCTGGGACGCGCAGAACGAAAGCCTGACGGAGGAAACCGGAAAGGCCCTTCGCGCGGTCCGTCACCTCGACCTCTCGAACCGTCCGTGGGAGAACGGCTGGGCCGAGCCACAAAGCGAAACGGACGTGATCGAGGCGCATCCCTATCTGTTCATTCGCGCCTGGCTCGGCCAGGAGCCCTTTCGACTTTCCATGATGCCGGAAATCTCCGG
Organism: uncultured Acidobacteriota bacterium; assembly: GCA_964556705.1. Classification (GTDB taxonomy): domain Bacteria; phylum Acidobacteriota; class Terriglobia; order UBA7540; family UBA7540; genus CAZKXX01. The sequence goes on along the minus strand of CAZKXX010000002.1, from coordinate 28,142 downwards.
CAAGCCGCCCTTGATGCCGCCGCAGCAGAAGCTCGGAGCGACGGTGCTCATCAACGAGTACGGCTGGCTGTGGCTGAATCGCGACGGCACGCCGACCACCCTGACCTCCAAGGTGTACGACGGTCTGCTCGGCTCGAACTCGACGACAGAGGAGCGCCGGCGATTCTACGCGCGCACTCTGGCCGCGCTGACGGAATTCTGGCGGGCGCACCGCGAGGTCGCGGGCGTGCTCCACTTCTGCGCGCTGGGCTATTCGCGGCCCGGGCTTGAGGAACGCCCCCTCGGCGGCGCCACCAGCGACCACTGGATTGACGTCGAGAAGCTGGTCTTCGAGCCGCACTTCGAAGAATACGTTCGCGAGGCCTTCAGTCCCGTCGGCCTGATGCTCGATTTCTGGGCGGAAGAGGTGCCGCGCGGAACCGAACGCGAACTCAAGGTGTACGTTATCAACGACCTTGAGAATGCCTGGCAAGGCGAGGTGCGCCTGCGCGTCCTGCGCGAGGGCCGCGAAGTGTCTTCGCAATCGAAAGAGGCGACCGTGCCCGGCCTCGGGCGCGAAGTCCTGAACTTTGCGCAGTCTGTGCCGCGCCAGCCGGGCAACTACACCGTTTCCGCCGAACTGACCGATTCGAAGGGCAACACCGTCCGCAGCCTGCGCGACTTCAAGGTGAGGTAGCCGCGCGGATTCCCGGCGCTTTCGGCATGCCGTTGGGATAAAATTCTGCCCGCGCAAATCTCATCCTTCACCTGGAGGCAGAATGGCGGCGTTGTCCCGCGAGGTCCTGAGAGACGTCTTCGCCGTGCCCCCGCTGGCACGGCGGCGCGACGCCAGGCGCGCGCTCGATATCGAAGAGAGCGACCGAATCCGCCGCCATATTACGGCGGGAGGAATCACGCGCCTGATTTACGGAGGCAACGCGTTCCTCTATCACCTGACGCTCGCCGAATACGAGGAACTGCTGGGCTGGCTCGCGGGGCTGGCCGGAGAATTCACCGTTATTCCCAGCGCCGGGCCGTCTTTCGGCCGCGCCATGGACCAGGCGCCCGTCCTCCGCCGGCACGGTTTTCCCGCTGTCATGATGCTCCCTTGCGGAGACCCGCGGGACGCGGCCGGGCTCGAGCGCGGCTACCGGGAGTTCTCAGACGCCGCGGAGACGCCGCTCGTCGTCTATCTCAAGGACGAGACGAATTTCGGTGTGGACAAAGAAGCCGGGCTCGACTCGGTCGCGCGCCTGGTGGAGAGCGGCGTGTGCACGGCCATCAAATACGCGGTCGTCCGCGCGGACCCGTCGAGCGATCCCTACCTCGAAGCGCTGCTCCAGCGCGTGGACCGCAGCCTCGTCCTGAGCGGCATGGGCGAGCGGCCCGCCGTCTGTCACCTGCGCGAGTGGCGTCTGCCGGGATTTACGACGGGTTCCGGTTGTATTGCCCCGCGACTGAGCCATGCGCTCTTTGAGGCTTGCGCGCGCGGCGACTTCGGTGCGGCGGAAAAAGTGCGCGCATCGTTTCTGCCGCTGGAAGATTTGCGCGACGCCTGGGGACCGGCGCGCGTCCTGCACCATACGACGGAACTCGCAGGGATTGCGATCACCGGACCGACGCCGCCTTACGTCTCACCGCTCGCCGACGAACAGTTGGAAAGGCTCCGTCCTATCGCCGCGGCGCTGCGCGATCGCGACACGCAATCTTAATCTCCGGCTCGTGCTGTTTATTCCGGCAGATCCAGGCTCTTCCACGCAGGGTAACGCAGCAACTTCCCTTCGCAGACGTTCGCGACGTAGCGGCGCTGGTGGCTGTATTGCATGATGCGCTTGCCTTCACGCGCCATGTGAGCCCAGCGCGAACCGGTCTGCGGATTCTGCTCGATGCCGTCGAATTCGTACCCGCCCGCGCCGAAGTGCACCGTGCGCAGCCTCCTGGCGCGCGTGTGCGTGACGGGAAAGGATTCGCCTTCGATTTCGGCGCTGCTCCGCCCTTCCTCCATCACCTGCTTCCAGACCGAAATGAGCGTTTCGCCCAGCGTCATGGCGCCGAATGTTACGCGCCTTTCCCGGCATCGGTCAAACCAGAGCCGGTTGTCCCCGCAGCGCCGGAGGGCGTAAGCTGGGAATTCATTTCCAACTCGACGGGAGGTTCGGATGAGTGCTCAATTCGAAGGCAAAGTCGCGATCGTCACGGGCGGGACGCGCGGAATCGGATATTCCATTGCCGAGGCGCTGCTTGCCGAAGGCGCGAAGGTCTTCATCTGCGGTCGCGACGCGGCGACGCTCAAGAGCGCGCTCGCGGCGCTCGGGAAGAACGCCGGGGACCGCGTGGACGGAACGACGGCGGACGTGCGCCGATCCGAGGATTGCCGCAAGGCGATTCACAAAGCCGCCGAGCGTTTCGGCGGGCTCGACATCCTGGTGAACAACGCCGGCATCGGAATTTTCAACCCGGTGGATAAGATCACCGTCGAGGAGTGGGACGCCGTCATCGAAACGAACCTTTCGGGCGTTTTCTACTGCTGCCGCGAGGCGATTCCCCTGATGCGCAAGCGCGGCGGCGGGTACATCTTCAACATCTCGAGCCTCGCCGGCATCAACCCCTTCGCCGGCGGCAGCGCCTACAACGCGTCAAAATTCGGCCTGAACGGATTCAGCGAAGCGATGATGCAGGATGTGCGCTACGACGGGATTCGCGTCAGCTACATCATGCCCGGCAGCGTGGATACGGATTTCGCCGCCGCGCCCGGCTCCAAGCCGCGCGAGACCTGGAAGCTGACCGGCGAGGATATCGCCAAAGCGGTTGTGGACCTCTATAAATTCCCGCTTCGCTCGCTGGCGAGCCGCATCGAAATGCGGCCTTCCCAGCCGCCGCGGAAGAAATAACGGCCAATTCTGCGAGAGCGGGCTTTGCCTCAGGCTAGGAGCTTCAAAGCTCCGACCCTGGCAAAAGCCAGGAAGTCTCGGTCGCGCGTGATTAAGGGGACTTCATAGTCGAGGCAAGACTGAGCCACCAGGGTGTCAGCCACTTTGGCCCGGTGGCCATTCTGAAGGAGGCGGGCTCGGAGGCGGCCCGCCCGCTCCCAGTACCCGGCGCGCAGATGGAGTCGCGGAAGCTGAAGCAGCGAAGTTTCGATTTCTGGAGTCAAATTCGGACTGCACAAGAGCTCGCAGAGGCAGACGGGAGCTAGATGAAGCGTTCGGCTGGCGAGTGCGGCGTCCACGAGGTCCACATCTCGCCCTGATTCCCCACGCCAAAAGGCCACCAGGGAGCTGCTGTCGGCACAAACCATCAATCCTCGCGAAGCTCCTGGAGAGGCATGCCGAACTCAAATTGCCCTTTAAGGCTGCGCAAATGGTCAAACGCCTCCCGCGCCGCAAAGACCTCAAGCGCTTCGCGAAGCGTTGGCGTCAGGCCTCGCTTGGAGGCCCGCGTAGCCCGGCGAATGAGGTCATCCGGAAGTTGCACCGTAACCTTGCGTAGTTTGCGTTTTGCCTTAGCCATGGCCAGATTCTAAGGCCGCGTAATGCCGTATGTCAATACGGCATCGAATACGGCATATCCCTATCCATCCCGCGCCTATTCGAGCGGCAGCTCCGTCAACACATCGTCCCAATGGGCGGTGGTGATTTCCCACCGGCGTTTTTCTTCACGCTCGTGCGCGGCGCGGTCCGGGTAGAGCGACTTCATCACTTCCGGCTCGCGTTTTCCGGCCTCGGCCATGGCCGCCCAGTCGCGCCAGACGAGCACCACTTTGAAGTCCCACGCCGGCTCCAGCGCGTGGAAACGGCGCTCGAAGAGGCGCTCACTCACCAGGAGCCCCTCTTTGAGAAGCTGTTTGAGGATGGGGTGGTGGTTCCTGGTGTAGAGTTCGCGCCATTCTTTCGTCGCCCCCGGCGCGATCTTGTAATAGTACTCGACGGTGACGTTGGGGCCGGCACTCTGCGCCGCGCCGCCCGCCGGCAGGACCGCTCCCAGGATGAAGAGCATCGGAAATCTCCCTCTCATGATTTCTCCCTTCGGAAAAGTGACTGCGCGCTCGATGCGGCGCGTCAGCGATGCAGCTCGATGACGTCGCGGTCTTCGAGCAGGTAGTCGCGATTGATCATCTGGCCTTCGAACCGGCCGTGCCCCCAGACACGGGCGAACTTCAGGTGCTCGACGAAATCGTGGTGGACCATCGCCGCCAGGTCGAGCAGCCGCGAGCCGCGCTTCAGCACGTACGGCGCCGTGGGTTCGAATTTCTTCCCGGGCGGCTTCGTGTACACGCGGACCAGCTCGAGATGGCGGAAGGTCGCGCCGCGAAGCTCCTCCAGGCCTTCGCCCGTCTTCGCGGAAAGCGCCAGAATGGGGAAGCGCGCGCCGTAAAGTTCGCCGAGGACGCTCAGATTCTCCCGCGCCCCCTCGGCGTCGAGCTTGTTCGCCACCAGCAGCGCCTTCTTGTGGAGCCAGCCCGGAGCTTCGCGCGGCGGCGCGGTTCCCAGCACGACCTTGGCATTCTCGATTTGCTCGATGGTGGTTTCAAGATCTTCGAGCAGGTCGGGATCGCTCAAGTCCGCGACCACGAGCCCCGCGTCCGCGTTGCGGATGATCTGGTCGATCCAGGACTCGTGAAAGTCGGGATGAATGGGCGGCAGGTCCACGAGCTGGATCTGCACATCTTCAAACGCCATCATGCCGGGGGCGGGAAGGCGCGTGGTGAAAGGGTAGTCGGCCACTTCGGGCGTGGCGTGCGTCAGGGCGCGCAGCAGCGCCGATTTGCCGCTGTTCGGCGGGCCGATGAGCGCCACCTGCCCGGCCCCCTCCCGCTCGACTCGATGCATCAGGTCGATGCGTCGCGCCGGCCGCTTCGCCTCCACCGTGCGCAGTTTCGCCAGGCGGCGCTTGATGCCCGCCTGCATCTTCTCTGTCCCCTTGTGCCTGGGGATGGTCGAGAACATCTCCTCGAGCGCCGCGATTTTCTCTTCGGTGGTTTTCGCGCTCTTGAAGCGCCGCTCGGCTTCGAGGTAATCGGGTGTGAGGTTGGCCGGCATGGCAGTCTGCTCCGGCGGGAGTGCGGGCGATTATTATGCCCCGAGTCGAGCGCGGCGGCCAGATTCTCGCGCCGCGCGGTTTGTCGCCTTTGCCCTCATCGTGTAGAATGTCGCCTTCGGACTCGGAATGTCGCGACTCCTCGAGCAACTGAATCCCCCGCAGCGCGAAGCCGTGGAATGGGCCGGCGGCCCGCTGCTGATCCTCGCCGGCGCGGGCAGCGGCAAGACGCGCGTCATCACCTATCGCGTCGCTTATCTCGTCGAAGCGCGCGGCGTCGCGCCCGAACGCATTCTTGCCGTCACCTTCACCAACAAGGCCGCCGACCAGATGAAGGAGCGCGTGGCGCGCCTGCTCGAAGGCGGGCTCTCGACCTGGCCGCATATTTCGACGTTCCACTCCTTCTGCGCCAGCGTCCTCCGCCGGCACATCGACCGGCTCGGTTACACGCGCGATTTTTCCATTTACGACGAGGACGACCAGCAGAAAGTCATCAAGAGCTGCGTTCAGGAGCTCGGGCTGGGCGATCAGATCACTTCGCCGCGCAGCGTCCTCGGCCGCATCAGCTTTGCCAAGAACAGCGGGCTCACTCCTGAAGAGCTTTACGCGCAGGCCGAGGACGCTCCCACCGAGCGACTCGCGTCGCTCTTCGAGCGCTACGAGCGCAAACTGCGTCAGGCGAACGCGCTCGACTTCGACGACCTGCTGCTGAAGACCGTGGAACTGTTCTACTCAGACGCGGACGTCTGCGAGAAATGGAACGAGCGGTTCGAACACATCCTCGTGGACGAATATCAGGACACCAACCGCATCCAGTACCAGCTCATCCGGCAGTTGACGCTTCAGCGGCAGAACCTCTGCGCCGTCGGCGACGAAGACCAGTCCATCTACCGCTGGCGCGGCGCCGACATCGGCAACATCCTGAACTTCGAAAAGGATTATCCGAACACGCACATTATCCGGCTGGAGCAGAACTACCGCTCGACGCAGACGATTCTGGACGCCGCCACCGCCGTCGTCAGCCGCAACCTGGCGCGGAAGGGCAAGAAGCTCTGGACCGATCGCGCGGGCGGCGCGCGCGTGGGGCTTTACGAAGCCGCTGACGCCGAAGACGAAGCGATGTTCGTCGCCGGGCAAATTGCTACCGCGCTCGACGCCGACCCGTCGGCCACAGTCGCGGTGCTTTATCGCACCAACGCGCAGTCGCGGCTGATGGAAGAAGCGATGCGGCGGCAGGGCATCGAATACCGGCTGGTGGGCGGGTTCAGTTTCTACGCGCGAGCGGAAATCCGCGACGTGCTGGCCTACGCGCGCCTGGCGCTCAACCTGAAAGACTCGGCAGCGCTGCTGCGCATTATCAACGTTCCCGCGCGCGGCATCGGCGAAACGACGGTCGCGGCGCTCGAGCAATCGGCCCGCCGCCGCGACCTTTCGCTCTGGGAAGCGCTCGAGCAGGAACTCGCCGCGCAACTCCTCTCCCCGCGCGCGCTCAAAGCGCTCGAAGCGTTCCACCGGATCATCGAAGAACTCGTCGCCGAGCGTGAGAGCCTTTCGCCCTCCGAATTTCTGCGCAGCGTTGTCGATCGCACGGGCTATCGCGCCATGCTCGAAGCCGACCGCTTCCCGGAATCTGAAGACCGCCTGGAAAATCTGATGGAACTCATCAACGCCGCTGCCGAAGCCGAGGAGCGCGGAGAAACGCTGGCGGAGTTTCTGGCGCACGCCGCGCTCGTCTCCGACGCCGACGCCTTCGACGAGCGCGCCCGCGTCACGCTGATGACGCTGCACAGCGCCAAAGGGCTCGAATTCTCGACGGTGTTTCTGGCCGGGCTCGAAGAGGGACTCATCCCGCACAAGCTTTCGCTCGACGATGGCGGCGTCGAAGAAGAGCGACGGCTCTGCTACGTCGGCATGACGCGCGCCCGCGACCGCCTGGTGCTGAGCTGGGCGCGCGAGCGCCGCTCGTTTGCGCGCGAGGGGTTCGAGGGCTCGCGCCCGTCCCGCTTCCTGCGCGAGGTTCCGGACGAACTCATCGAGCCGTTGAACCTCGCCTTCAGCGGCGCGAAGCCGCGAACGTCGTGGGACAACGCGCTCAACTCGCCGGAAAGCGTCGAGCAGTTTTTCGGGAGCCGCCGCGCCTCCGCGCTGGGACACGAGACCGGCCGCCCGCCGGGCCGCTGGAAGCTCGGCACACTCGTCCGTCACCCGAAGTTCGGTCTGGGGACGGTCGTCGAGTGCGAAGGCGAGGGCGAGGACGCCAAACTCACCGTCAGTTTTCCCGGGCGCGGAAGAATGAAGCTCGTCGAGCGCTACGCGGCGCTGGAAAAAGCCTGAAGTTTTCGAACCGCAAGGCGGAGGGGCGCGCCGGCGAGCCCCTCGACATCCCAGGAAAGGGAAGGGCGAATCGTGAACACGAAGAACATCAAGGACAGGGCGGAACGCAAGCGGCTGAAGCGCGAAGCGCGCAAGAAGCGGCCGCCCAAACCCAAGCAGACCGAGCCGCGCGGCTCGCGCAAGCCCAGGGTCCGCAAAAGCGGTCCGGGTGCGCCGGCGCGGCGGTAGGAAAATAACGACGAGTGACGAGCGAGAAGCAGTCGCTCGTTCTCCATGCGTGTCGCGAGGATTCTCTTGTCGTCGCAACTGCTGCGCACCAAGAGCATTGACAAGCTGCTGGCCGATTCGGAGCGTCCCGAGCACCGCCTGCGGAAGACGCTCGGCCCCTGGTCGCTGACCGCGCTCGGCCTGGGGGCGATTATCGGCACGGGAATTTTCGTCCTCACGGGCACGGCGGCTGCGGGCGAAGTGCTCGCCTTCGAATCCGTCTGGAAGGCGCCGCTGCTCGACCTCGTCCTCCACGGCAGCGGAGCGATCGGTCTGGCGGGCCGGCCGGGCGCGGGGCCCGGCATCGCGCTTTCGTTCCTCCTCGTCGCCTTCGTCTGCGCGCTCGCGGGTCTCTGCTATGCCGAACTCGCCTCGATGATTCCCATCGCCGGCAGCGCCTACACCTACACTTACGCGACGCTCGGCGAACTGGTGGCCTGGATCATCGGCTGGGACCTCATCCTCGAATACGCGGTGAGCAACATGGCCGTGGCCGTGGGATTCTCGGCCCACGTGGACAGCCTGTTGCGCAGTCTCGGCATTCACCTCCCTCGCGAGCTGATGGAGCCGATGTTCGTCTCCGGCCAGCCGACGGGCGCCTGGTTCAACGTCCCGGGATTTCTCATCGTCATGCTGATCACCGTGCTCCTGGTGATCGGCATCCGCGAGAGCGCCGGCGCCAACAACTTCATGGTCGGCGTGAAAGTGCTGGCGCTGCTGCTGTTCATCTTCGCCGCGGCCCGCTACATCGAGCCCGCCAACTGGCATCCCGTGTTCCCGAACGGCTGGCAGGGCGTGCTGACGGGCGGAGCGATCGTGTTCTTCACCTACATCGGCTTCGACTCCGTTTCGACGGCGGCCGAGGAAACGAAGCGCCCGCAGCGCGACGTGCCCTTCGGCATCATCGCCTCGCTCATCATCTGCGCCATTCTCTACGTCTCGGTCGCCGTCGTCCTGACGGGCGTCCGGCACTGGGAGCAGCTCCGCAGCGCCGCGCCCGTGGCCGACGCGCTCCAGGCCCTCGGGCTCGAGCACGTGCACCGCTGGGTCACCATCGGCGCGCTCGTCGGCATGGTGAGTTCGCTGCTTGTCTTCCAGCTCGGCCAGGCGCGCGTCTGGTTCGCCATGTCGCGCGACGGCCTGCTGCCGCGCGTCTTTTCGAAAGTCCACCAGCGCTTCCGCACGCCGCACATCAGCACGGTCACGGCGGGGTTGTTCGTCGCCATCCCGGCGGGCATCTTCGATATCGGCACGCTCGCTGACCTCTCGAACATCGGAACGCTGTTCGCTTTCGCGCTGGTTTCCGTCGGCGTCCTGGTTCTGCGCAAGAGGCAACCCGACCGCCCGCGCGGCTTCCGCGTGCCCTGGGTCCCCGCCGTGCCGATCCTTTCCATTCTCTGCTGTCTGATTCTGATGGTGAGTCTGCCACTCGAGACCTGGGTGCGTTTCTTCGCCTGGCTGGGACTGGGTCTGATGGTTTACTTCTTCTACGGCCGTCACCACAGCGAGTTCGCGCGCGCATCTTCTGCGGGCGGAGCCGCAGACACCTCCGCGAAGCCCTGAGCGCGCCCCTTCCGCCGATGACCACCGAACCCCTTGACGCCTTCATCGCCCGCCTGCCGAAAGTGGAATTGCACGTTCACCTCGAAGGCAGCCTTCGCCCGCGGACGCTCCGCGAACTGGCGCGGCGGAAAAACCGCGCGGTGAGGGAAATTGACGACTGGATTGTAAAACGCGAGCGCGAAGGCTACCGCTACAGAAACTTTCAGGGATTTCTCGACGCCTTCACACTGGTCGTGCTGCTGCTCGAAAGGCCGGAGGACTACCGCCTCGCCGCGCTCGACCTCGCCGAGTGGCTGGCCGAGCAGAACGTCCGCTACGCGGAAGTCACCCATTCGGCGGGGGTGGTGGTGTGGAAGGGGCAGCCGCTCGAACCGTTCGCCGAGGCGCTGTTTGCGGCCTCCGCGGAGGCCGAAGCGCGCCGGGGTGTGCGCCTGCGCTGGATTTTCGACGCCGTGCGCCAGTTCGGCGTCGGGCACACGCGCCAGGTGTTGCGCGCCGCGGCCCCCTTCCGCGAGCGCGGCGTTGTGGCCTTCAGCATCGGCGGCGACGAAGTGAAAGGTCCCGCGAAGGATTTTGCGGAGATTTTCCGCGAGGCGCGCGACCTGGGATTCCACACCACCGCGCACGCGGGTGAGACCGCCGGCCCGGAAAGCGTCCGTGCGGCGGTCGAAACGCTGGGTGCGGAGCGCATCGGCCATGGCACCAGCGCCGCGCGCAACGCTGAAGTCCTGGCCCTCCTCGGCGAACGCGGCGTGGCGCTGGAAGTCTGCCCCACGAGCAATGTCTCGACCGGCGTCGTGGCAAGTTTTGAGGAGCATCCGCTGCCCGTGTTTCTCGAACGCGGCCTGCGCGTGACGCTCAACTCGGACGATCCGGCGCTTTTTGGAACCTGCCTGGAAGAAGAGTTTCGGCGCGCGGCGCGGGCCTTCGCGCTCGGTCGCGGGCAAGTCGCGGCCCTGTGCGAAAATGCCATTCGCGCCGCATTCGTTGAGGAAGATTTCCGGGAAAAATTACTGCGGGAATTGCGGGAAGCTGCCGCGTAGCGCCTCGTCGCGCCGGCGGAGCGCCGGTCTGCGGCAGGCCATCGCTCTCACTTCGCCGCGGTGGTGGCGGGCATCTGCTCGAGGATTTCGCGCACCTTCGCTTCCAGCGTCGGCACGAAGGTCGCGAGGTCGAGCCCGACCTTGCGATACACGACGCGCCCTTCGCCGTCGAGAATAATCACCGTCGGCAGCGCCCGGACGCCGAGAATCCGGTCCAGCCCGTGGCCGTAAACCACCGGCAGCGTCCACTTTTCTTCTTCCACGAATTGGGGCACCAGCGAGCGGTCCTCATCGAGGTTGACGAGCAGGAAGACGGCGCGCTCTTCCGCGCCGAACCGTTTCTGGACCTGATGAAAGAGCGGGCCTTCGATGCGGCAGGGCGCGCACCAGGTGGCCCAGAAATCCATCACCACGATTTTGCCGCGGTAGTCGGCAAGCGGTGTCCGCCCGCCCTCCAGGCGCTCGAATTCGTAGTCGTCAAGTTCGCCGGAAACGGAAGCGGGACGCGAGGCGGGAGCGAAGCGCGAGGCGAGCCGCCGCGCCAGTTCGTCGTAACGCGCGAGCACGCGTTCGCCCAGACCTTCTTCCGACTCGTACTTCGCCGCCCAGGCGCTCCCCAGTTTCTTGCGGAACTGGTCGCGGCGTCCCGGATCAATCCGGTCCGGAAAGACGAAGGCGGTCAGATAGGCGTCCACGGCGCGGTCGAGGTCGCCGGCCTTGAGCGCCGCGTCGCCCAGGTGCTCGGCCACTTGCGCGGTGGGGTAGAGTTCGAGACTCCGCTCGAAGTCCGCGATGGCCTTCACGTCGTCGTTCGTCTTCGCGTGCACACGCCCGCGCATGAAGTAGGCGGTGGCGCGCAGCATCGCTGAAGTCTCTTCGCGCTGCGCGGCGGTCTCGCCTTCCACCGGCTCTTCGCGGGCGAGTTTCTCGGCGCGTTCGACGAAGCGGTTGGCGAAATCGAGCGCTTTCGTGCGACTCGCCTCGCCGCTGAGGCGCAGATGCAGATCCACGAGGACGGTGAGCAGTTCGGGATCGTCGGGATCGTCTTCGTGCAACCGTTCGGCGGCCGCGGCGGCGCGCTTCGGGTCGTTCGATTGCATCGCCAGCTTGAAGATGCTGCGCAGCACCTGCTCGCGCCGCGCGCTTGCGGGAAATCTGGCGAGGAATTCCTCCAGATTGTTGAGGAGCGCCAGGGGGTCGGTGGGCGGCGCGGAAAGCGCCTTCTCAAGCGCTTCGGATTCGGCTTGCGCGGCGCGGGATTCGGCGGATTCCTCTTCTTCCGGCGTCTCGACCGCAGTCTCCTGGGCGAACGCTCCCCGCTGCCCGAACACGGCGAGCGCGGCGACGAGGAGGCTCCCCGCGGCCACGAGCCGCCACCTCTGAAAGTTCGATTCGCCCTTCACCCGCCCTCACTTTCCCCGAAAATCTACTCTACGGAGTCCGCGAACGCGCGGTCAAGCGGAATCGCCCGCGGGCCGCGGCCGCGTCGCTGCTATAATACTTGTTCGCGCGCTCGTTCGCGCCGCGCGAAGTTGCATCCGGCGCTTTCAGCGCCGCGCGACGGTCAGACTGCATGAACTCCAACTCGCTTCACGCCATCTTCTTTGATGCCGGAAACACGCTGATTTATCCGCGCGTCGCCGAACTCGCGGAAGGTCTGGCGCGGCAGGGTTATCCGGCGACCGTCGAAGATTTTGCGGCCGCCGAACGCGTGGGCAAGGCCAGGCTCGAAGAGTGGCTCTGGCCGCTCATCCGGCGGGGCGAATATCCCCCCAGGGCCGACCATCACTACTGGCTCGCCTACCTCAAGTCGCTGGTCGAGCGCATCGGCGCGCCGGAAAGCGAGCACGAGCGTCTGATGCTGGCGCTCGGCGAGCGGTTTCGCGACATCACCATCTGGTCGCGCGTTTTTCCGGAGACGGCGGAAGTGCTGGCGCGGCTGCGCGCCCAGGGCTACTACCTCGGCGTCATCTCGAACTCCATCGGGACGATCGGCGAGCAGCTCGCGCGCGTCGGCCTGGCGCGGTATTTCGAGAACATCATTGATTCGGCCAACGTGGGCGTCGAAAAACCCAATCCGGAAATTTTCCGCATGGCGCTCGAACGCGCCGGCGTCGAGGCGCGCCAGGCCGCGTTTATCGGCGACACCTACGCTACAGACATGGGCGGCGCGGAAGCCGCCGGCCTGCGCGGCATTTTGCTCGACCGTGTGGGCGCGTATCCGGACGCGCCCTGCCCGCGCATGACGTCGTTCGCAGAACTGCATGGAACTCTGGAAGCCGTGCAGACGGCATTGCGGTAGAGGCATGGGCAGGAGTGGATGGCTTCATAACGCCGTGACGGGACTGGCGACTTTGTGTTCTGTCGGAATCGCTGCGCCACTACACGTCACGAGGCCTCAGACGATTGAGGATTTACGTCCCTTCGTCAAGTTTTTTCACGCCATCAATCCTGCCATCGCCGAATTTAGAGTTATCGATCGAGCGAAAGTCGATCAGGAATTCTCGGTTGTCGTCCTGCGGGGCACGGTCCCTATTGGACAATGGAGCTATTCGGGCGATTTCAGCGAGGTCGCCAGGCAAGAACTGTTCGGAATATTCATCTCCGATTCGGAAGGCCGGAAGCCGTTGCTGGCTCTCGACGTCTTCCCCACCAAGCGCACTCTCGACTACGAGGTGCGTATTCAGCGCGCCGGGCGCGAGACCTTGGTGGTTTCGAGGGGGGGCTCCACATACGGCGACGTCTTCGACCGCGTCAAATACTTTTACGACCTTGAGCTGCCAAAGCTCGTCAACAAGATTGAATACCAGCCCTTAACCATTAGTTCCGTTGTCAAATCGGCAGGAGCCCTTTACTTCGTCGGGATAGCCGATAGGACCAGGAGCTTGATCCTACGTTTGAGTTTGGGTCGAACAGGTGCGCAAGCGCAGGTTGAAGTGCAAGAAGAGATCGCCGGAAGGAAAATCCCTGTCATCATCCGAGCGGCCGGCGAAGGATCGAACTGGGTCTTACAGGCTGAAACACAGGATCTGGTGCTTTCGAATGGAGATTGGAGAATCTTCCCCCGCTCGTTTCGTTCGGATGTTGATGCGATTTGGTACCACGAGCACCTTCCCGAGATGGGGTCGGTTCCGACGCGCGGGGAGTTGGCCAGACTGGAAGCGAGAACCCTGGAAATTCGAGGGCGGGATGGGGAAAAAAGGACGTTCTTCGTTTGCGCCCCGGATTACCTTTGTCCAGAGGAGACGGCTGGAATCATGGAGTTTTCCCAGGACGGCAGGACCTTCCATCCTTTGCCACAACCATCCTTCGAGACTTTCCAGCGCTACCGTCCGTTGAGAATTCGAGATGGGTACAGACGGGAGGTCGCACAGATTCGACAAGAGATCGGTCCCTTCCAGCTTGTTGGTGACCGAGTGTGGTTTGGGGTGACCTACTATGACGGCGAAGGCATCACGGGAGTCGGAGGGCTTGGAAATTTCCACATTCCGACTCGGAAATTCCGGGTCCATTACTATCACGAAATCGCCGACTGGTCAGCGTCGGCAATCTTGGTCGAACGAGACGCGATCTGGCTCGGGCTCCTGCGACGCCCTGAAGGCGCCCTCCGTCCCGGAGGACTCGTTCGGTTCGACCGAAAGACGGGCACGTTCGCAAAGTTCAACATCCCCGCGGTAATCAACACGATCGCGAGGGCAGGGGACGGCGCCTACTTTGGCACTTCGGCGGGGATTTTCGCTCTGGTGGGCGGCGAGGTCCTTCAATGGGAGTTTGAGCCCGACGAGAGCGGCAAATACAAGTTCAAGCTGGAGCGCTGACAATAACGGACGGCATTCTTCATCGGCTCGGTCGAAACATTGGCGTTCAAACGGCTAGCAATCAACATCGTCGGCTGGGCGTTTGTCTTGCTGGGCGTGCTGGGTCTGTTTCTGCCCGTCTTGCAGGGCGTGCTGTTCATCCTCATCGGACTGCTGATTCTCTCCTCCGAATACCACTGGGCGCGACGGCTGCTGGAGAGGCTGAAGCGGCGCTTCCCGCGCCTGGCGGCGACCGCGCACGAGGCGAACCTGCGCGCGCGCGCCTGGCTGCGCCGGCTGGGCGGGCGAAATTCCGCCTGACTTTCGCGGGCAAGAAGGCTAGCCGCGCTTGAGCTTCTTCCAGTCTTTGAGGATTTCGCGCGCCGCGTTGTGGCCGGGCGCGCCCATGACGCCGCCGCCCGGATGCGTCCCCGAGCCGCACAGGTAGAGCCCGCGCACGGGCGTGCGGTACTTCGCCCAGCCGGGCACGGGCCGCAGGAAGTAGAGCTGGTCCACGCTCATCTCGCCGTGGAAGATGTTCCCGCCCGTCAGCCCGTACTCCTCTTCGAGGTCGAGCGGCGAAAGGACCTGGCGATGCAGCACGCGGCTCTTGAAGCCGGGCGCGTACTCTTCCACGAGTTCCATCACGCAGTCAGCGTAGCGCTCTTTCAGCGCGTGCCAGTTGGGCGCGACCTCTTTCGAAAGCGAGTAGGGCGTGTACTGGAGGAAGATGTTCATCAAGTGTTTTCCCGGCGGCGCGAGCGAATCGTCGTAGGTCGAGGGAATCGTCATCTCGAGCATCGGCCGCGCGCTGGGCCGGCCGTACTTCGATTCGTCGTAGGCGCGCTCGATGTAGTCGAGCGTCGGGCAGATGTGGATGGTGGTCTTGTGGTGGGGCGCAATTTGGCCGTGCGGGGCGGGCAGGCATTTGAAGTCCGGCAGGGCGTCGAGCGCCAGGTTCATCTTCATCGAGACGCCTTCGATCTTGAAGGCGCGGATGGCGGCGGTGAAATCGCCGGGCAGCTCGCGCGCTTCGAGCAGATGCAGGAAGGTCCGCTTGGGGTCGGCGTTCGAGACGACGGCGCGCGCGGAAAATTCTTCGCCGCTGGCGAGCGCCACGCCCGCGGCGCGGCCGTTGCGCGCGAGGATGCGCTCGACGGGCGCGCCGGTGCGAATCTCCGCGCCGCGGCTTCGGGCCGAGGCGGCGAGCGCCTGCGTCACGCCGCCCATGCCGCCGCGCACGAAGCCCCACAAGCCGCGCTTGCCGCCCACGCCGCCCATCGTGTGGTGGAAGAGGACGTAGGCCGTGCCGGGCGTGTACGGCCCGCCGTTCGTGCCGATTACGCCGTCGGTGGCGAGCGCCACCTTGAGTTGCTCGGACTCGAACCACGGATCGAGAAAGTCTTTGACGCTCTGCGAGAGGATGCGCAGGTGTCCGTAGAGTTCTTCGCCGGGCATCTTGCGCAGGCGCCGGCCGAGCGTTGTGAGCGTCCGCCAGTCGTCGAGGCTGCGGCGCGCGACGTCGGGCGGAGTTTCGAGCAGCAGCGGCTCGATGAAGCGCGCCAAGCGGTCCAGAAATTCCTCGTAGTCGGGGTAACGTTCCGCGTCGCGCGCGGAGAACTTGCGGATTTCCTCGCACGTCGCGGCCGTGTCCGACCACATCAAGAGGTAACGGCCGTCGGGAAAAGGGCTGAAAAAGGCCGGGTCTTTGGGAAAAACTTTGTAGCCGAATTTCTCGAGCTCCAGTTCGCGAATGACTTTTTCCTGAAGCAGGCTGCACAAGTAGGACGTGGTCGAGACCTTGTAGCCCGGAAAAACCTCTTCGGTGACGCAGGCGCCGCCGACGACCGCGCGGCTTTCGAGCACCAGCGTGCGCAGGCCCGCCTGGGCGAGGTAAGCGGCGGTGACGAGCCCATTGTGGCCCGCGCCAATGACAATGACATCGTAAGCTGGCGGCATCGCAGTCTGAGCTATAATCCGCGCGCGCAGTTCGCGGGCTGTAGCGGCGGTCTATGACCGCCGGTATTCTCCTTTCGGACCGACGCTCGCAGAGCGCCGCGACAATTCGCCGGGCCAGCTTAGCCGAGCGGCGGAGTGCAATCAAGCTGAAGAAGGTTGGCGACGATGGCGCGAGGACAAGTGCTGGCGATCGTTCTGCTCGGGATCTGGCTGGGGCTGACGTTCGGGACGTGGTACGCGGCCGCCGGCAGCTTTTCGACAACGCGCCGGGTGCTGGAGGGCCGGCAGCGCGACGTGGCGGAAGCGATGGAACTGCTGGGCGCCGAATGGTCGCGTCTGGTGCTGCGCCACCTCACGTCGGAAATCAATCGCACGTATTTCCGCGCTTACGGCTGGGCGCAGGCGGCGCTCGGCGTGCTGCTGCTCGCGGCGCTCGCCGCGGCCCGGCCGCGGGATGTGACGGCGCTGGTGGTAGTGGGCGCGATGTTCGTCGTCGCGCTGGTCCTGACGTTTTATCTGACGCCGCAGATCACCGAGCTCGGCCGGCAGATTGATTTCGTGCCGCGCGACCCACCGCCGCCCGAATACGCGCGCTTCCGGATGCTGCACGGCGCGTTCACGGCGCTCGACGGCGCGAAGACGCTGGCGGGGCTGGGGCTGGTGGTCCGCTGGATGGTGATGAAATAAGCGGCCGCGGGTGGAATCGGCCGCCTTCTGTGCGATAATCCGGCGCAACGAACGCTTCCGGGAAATCCCGAACGAAGGGGGATGAGATGAGGTATCTGCTGACCACGATGCTGGCGCTGCTGCTCTGCGGGCAGGCGGCGAGCGCGCAATCGCTGGGCGAGCTGGCGCGCAAGGAGCGCGAGCGCCGCGCCAAGCAGCAACAGCAGGGCGTGACCGTCACGACCGACGAGCTGAAGCGCGGGAAGCTCGACCTGAGCCCGCCGCTCGACCCGGCGCGCAAGGACGACCTCAACTACCTGCTCGAGCAGCTCGCGCACCCGAAGACGAATCCCGACTTGCTCGCCGCGCTCGTGCCGCACCAGGAGCAGGCGGCGCCGCGCATCGTCTCGCTGCTCGGTTCGACGGACCCGCTGAAGCGCGTCTCGCCCGCCGCGGCGCTCATCGTGCTCGGAAACTCCGAAGGCGTGGCCTCGATGGCGAGCCTGCTGGCGGAAGCGACGGAAGCCGCCTCTTCGGCGGCGGAAGGCGACGAGGAGAATCCCGACGAGGCTTTCCGCCAGCGCATGGAATCGGCGCGCGAGGCCGACCACGCGCTCAACGTCACAAAGTTCGGCGTGTGGCGCTTCACCGAAGCGAGCGACCTCACGCCCGAGCAGGTGGTGGAGCGGCTGCGCAAAGGGCCGCCCATCGAAATTGTGGGCGGCGTGGACAACGGCCAGCGGGTTTTCAACCGGGCGATGCGCTCCGACGACCCGAACCTGCGCCGCGGCGCGATCGCGCTGATTCGGGTGGCGACGGCGGGCGAAGACTACGGCTTCCAGGCCGACAAGCCGGCCGCCGAAAACGAAACGGCGATTCAGGCCATCACCACGTTTCTCGCCACACAGCGCTCGACCGTGATGGCGCGCATCGGCAGCCGGCCCGAGCCGCCGGCGAAGAAGTAACCGCCGCCGCGCTCCGCGGAGCGGCCGCGGCGCCGTGGTTTTGCGTAAAGTTCAGGGAGGGGGAAGGTGCGCCAGAACGGCGCGCTCGAATTCCTCGTAGGTTGTCGCGCCCTGCCAGCTCGCCACGAGTTTACCTTCGCGATCGTAAAGGAATGAGGCGGGAATGGCGCCGATCCAGCGCGGGTTGACGCGGTCCACGAAGGCGCCGAAGTCCGCGAAGTTGTGCCGGTAGCTGCCGAACCCCGCGCCCTGCTCCTTCAGAAATTTTTCGATTTCCGGGACGGACTCCGGCTCGTCCATGGAGACGGCGACCAGGGAGAGGCCGCGCTGGCGGTAGGTCTGGTGCAGGCGGACAAGCGCCGGAAATTCTTCGCGGCAGGGCACGCACCAGGTGGCCCAGAAATTCACCAGCAGCGCGCGGCCGCGATGGCGCTCGCGCATCTTTTCCCAACCCGCTTCGTCGAGTTCGACGATGCGGGCGGGCGGGGGAGGTTCGGACGGCGCGCTCGAGCCCGAGCAGCCGCCCAGGCCCGCGGCGAGCAACAGGAGTGCGAAGCCGGCTCTCTGCGGCCTGCGTCCGGTCAGCAAGTTCATCGGCAATTCAGATTCGCTTGATCGTGCAGCCGAATGCCTTGGTCTGGGCTTTGGCGATCGCCTGGCCGGCCAGCAGCGCGTCGAGCGCCGGACGGAACTCGGCGTCGCTGGCTTCTTCGGCCTTGGTGGTCGGCTTGGCGCTGTTACCCAGCGCTCCGTGATAGCGCACGGTGAAATCCGAATCGAGCAGAAAGACTTCCGGCGTCACTGCGGCGCCGAACTGGTCGGCGATGACGTTCCCCTCGTCCTTCAGCACCGGAAAGATGAAGCCGTTCTTCTTGGCGTGCTCAGCCACCTCAGCGACGGGTTCCGTTTTGTTCGAATTGATAGCGACGAACGCGACGCCGCGGCTTTCGTATTCCTTGGCGAGGTCGGCCATGACGTGGTCAAACGCCTTCGAGAAGGGGCACTGGGTGGCGATGAAGATGACGGCGACGGCTTTCTTGCCTTTGAAATCGGCAAGCGACCAGGACTTGCCGTTCGAATCGGGCAGCGTGAAATCGGGCGCCCGGTCGCCGATTTTGACCTTGGCCTCCGGGAGCTCGCCCGCCGTGCAGCCGCCGGCGAGAAAGACTCCAATCAGTGCGGCGAATAATCCCGCGCGAATTCCTGAGAGCATCGTGACCTCCGGTGGATTCTGCTGGTGGTTTCGCAAACGAAAATTATACCAAACCTGGCCGGCATTCGGGCGCGCGAGCCGGCGCCATTGCCCCGCCGCGCGCGAGTTTCGACGCCACGGTGGCGCGCCGGCGCCCCGGCGGGGCGCGGGAAGACGCGCTCCCGCCGCGCTTCTTGACACCCCTCGAATCTGCGTGTAAATTCGTTTGTCTTTGCAATCCAAGGGATTACTGACCGTAAGGCCGACCGCCTGCAATGGAAGACATCCTCCAGAAAATCGGGCTGTACTTTGTCCTTAGCCTTCCGACCGTCGTCTTTGTTTTCCTCCTGCTGCTGGTCCTGGAACGGATCTTCTTCCGGCGTCTGGAAGAAGTCCGCCAGGCGCGCGAAGCGGCGACGCGCGGAGCGCTGAAGCGCGCCCGGCAGGAAACGGTCGAGGCCGAGGAGAAATGGCGCGAGTACGAGGCGGCTTTCCAGGCGGCGCGGCAGGAAGTGTATCGGCTGCGCGAGGCGGACCGGCGCGAGGCGCTCCGTGAGCGCGACGACGCGCTGAAGAAGTGGCGGGAAGAGGCGGAAGCCTGGCTGCGCGACGCGCAGATGGACCTGGCCGCGGAAGTCGAGTCGGCCCAGCGCGAGCTCGAGCAGAGCACGCGGGCGCTGGCCACGCAGATTGCCGACGCGGTGCTGGCCCCGACGGGCGGGGCCGCAAGCCCGGGGGGCCGGTCGTGACGGGTGGCGCGAGGGCAGCCCGGCTGCGGGGATGGGCGCGTCTTTTCGCCGGCGGCTGCCTCATGGCGCTCGCGGCGCCCGCGGAAGCGCGCGCCGCCGAGGGCGAACACGCGCTCCTCTTCCACGCCATCAACTTCACCATTCTGGTCGCCGGACTCGCCTTCATTCTGCGCAAGCCGCTCGCGCAGTTTTTTGCCGACCGCACGGCGGCGATTCGGAAGAGTCTCGATGAAGGCCGCCAGGCGCTGGAAACGTCGCAGGCGGAACTGAAGCGAGTCCAGGACAAGCTCGCGCATCTGGAAGAGGAAATCGCCGCCTTCCGCGCCGCTTCGCTCGAGGAAATGAAGGCCGAGCGCGAGGAGATGCGGCGCGCGACGGCGGAAGAGGGCGCGCGGATGCTGGCCTCGGCGCGCGCGCAGATGGAAACGGCGGCGAAGGCGGCGCAGCTCGAATTGCGGCTCTTCGCCGCGCGCCAGGCGCTCGCGCTGGCTGAAGAATCCATTCGCCAGCGGCTCGACGAGCCGGCCCGCCGCCGCCTGGTGAGCCAGTTTCTGGCGCGACTCGGCGCCCGGCAGAGTTCCAACTGAGGGAAGCGCGGCGCTTCCCGAAGGACATTCATCGTGGCCGTCGCCATCGCCAACCGTTACGCGCGGGCCCTCGCCGACGTGGTCGGCAAGACAGGGGACTACCGCCATGTCCTCGGCGAGCTGGAAGAATTTCTCGCCCTCTACCGCGCCGTCGAAGAGCTGCGCGACGTGCTCGAGTCGCCCGGCATCGCGCTCGACGGCAAAGCCGCCGTGCTCGGCGCCGTCCTCGAGAGGATGGGAGCTTCCCAGGAGACCGCGAACTTCCTGCGCGTCCTGGCGGGCAATTACCGCCTGAAGATGCTGGAACAGGTGATCGAAGCCTATCGGCGGATTTCAAACGAGCGGCTGGGAATCGTGGAAGTGCGGGTGGCTTCCGCGGAGGAATTGCCGGCGGCGGAACAGGACGCTTTGCGCGAGCGTTTCGAGCAGGTGACGCGCGGACAGGTGGAAATGGAGTTCGAGCGCGACGAGGCGCTGCTGGCCGGAATCCGCGCCAAGATCCGCAGCATCGTCTATGACGGCTCGGTGCGCGGCCATCTGGACCGCCTCCGGGAGCGGCTGCTGGCGCAGTAGAAACTTCCGGAATTTCGTTCGGGACGAGGTGAGGCGAAACCGTGGCGAAAATCAAAGCCGACGAAATCACCAAGATCATTCGCGAGCAGATTGAGAATTACGACCGCACGGTCACCGTGGCCGAAGTGGGCACGGTCATCTCGGTGGGCGACGGCGTGGCGCGCATTCACGGCCTGGACAACGTCATGGCGGGCGAACTGCTCGATCTGCCCCACGAAGCCATGGGGCTGGCGCTCAACCTGGAAGAAGACCAGGTGGGCGCGGTGCTGCTCGGCGACTACACGAAGATCTGCGAAGGGGACACGGTGAAACGCACGCAGCGCATCATGTCCGTGCCCGTGGGCGAGGCGCTCGTGGGACGGGTGGTGGACGCGCTCGGCCGGCCCACCGACGGCAAGGGGCCGATCTTCACCGACCACTTCAACCCCATCGAGCGCCTGGCGCCCGGCGTGGTGAGCCGGCGGCCCGTGCGCGAGCCGCTGCAGACGGGGCTGAAAGCCATCGACTCGATGATCCCCATCGGGCGCGGGCAGCGCGAACTCGTCATCGGTGATCGGCAGACCGGCAAGACGGCCATCCTGCTCGACACGATTATCAACCAGAAGGGCGGCGGCGACGTCATCTGCATCTACGTCGCCATCGGCCAGAAGCGCTCGACGATCGCGCAGGTGATCAAGACGCTGGAAGAGTACGACGCGATGAAGTACACGATCGTCGTCGAGGCGAGCGCGTCCGACCCCGCGCCCATGCAGTACCTTTCGCCCTATTCGGGCTGCGCGATGGGCGAATATTTCCGCGACCGCGGCCGCCACGCGCTGTGCATCTACGACGACCTCTCCAAGCACGCCGTCGCCTACCGCGAAATCTCGCTGCTGCTGAGGCGGCCGCCCGGGCGCGAGGCGTATCCCGGCGACGTCTTCTACCTCCACTCGCGGCTGCTCGAGCGCGCCGCGAAGCTGAACGACCAATTGGGCGGCGGCTCGCTGACGGCGCTTCCGGTCATCGAGACGCAGGCGAGCGATGTTTCCGCCTACATTCCGACCAACGTCATTTCGATTACGGACGGGCAGATCTATCTCGAGGCCGACCTGTTCCATTCCGGCGTCCGCCCGGCCGTCAACGTGGGGCTTTCGGTCTCGCGCGTGGGCGGTAACGCGCAGATCAAGGCGATGAAGCAGGTGGCGGGGACGCTGCGGCTGGAGCTGGCGCAGTACCGCGAACTCGCCGCCTTCGCGCAGTTCGGCAGCGACCTCGACCGCGCCACGCAGGCGCAGCTCAACCGCGGCCAGCGCCTGACGGAAGTGCTGAAGCAGGACCAGTTCAGCCCGATTTCCGTCGAGAAACAGATTCTCATCATCTTCGCCGGCACGCACGGCTACTTTGACGACCTGGCCGTCTCCGACTGCCTGCCGTTTGAAAAAGGCCTGTACGAATTCCTGGATGCTTCCTATCCGGGACTCGGCAAGAAGATTTTGCAGAAGAAGGAACTGAACGACGAGCTGCGCGCCGAGATCCGCAAGGTGCTGGACGAATATAAGGCGAAATTTCTGGCGGAGCGGAAGGCCAAGGTCGCCTGACGGGCTGGCGCCGGCGAGGGATTCGTGCCCAACGTCCTCGACATCCGAAGACGCATCCGCTCCGTGAAGAACACGCAGCAGATCACGCGGGCGATGAAGATGGTGGCGGCGGCGCGGCTGCGCCGGGCGCAGGACCGCGTCTTCGGCCTGCGGCCGTACGCCAACCAGATGGCCGGGTTGCTTTCCAGCCTCGCGGCGCGCGCCGAGCAGCGCGAGCATCCGTTGCTGGCCGAGCGGCCCGTGAAGCGGGTCCTGCTGGTGCTTGTGACGGGCGATAAGGGCCTCTGCGGCGCGTTCAACGCGAACCTGATTCGCGCCGCGCAAAGCTACTTCGAGCGCCACCGCGACGCCGAAGTCTCCCTCATCGCCGTGGGACGCAAAGGGCGCGACTTCTTCCGGAAGCGCCCCGTCAACATCCTGGCCGAGTACGTCAACCTTTTCAGCCGGCTGGAGTTCCAGCACGCGCAGGAAATCGCCGGCATGATCATCAAGCTTTACACCGAGCAGCAGGTGGACGCCGTGGACTTCATCTACAACGAGTCGAAGACGGTGCTCACGCAGCGGCTGACCGAGGAGCGCCACCTGCCGCTCAAGGCGATTGAGCCGAAGAAGGGCGAGTCGCTGGTGGACTACATCTACGAGCAGCCGGCGGAAGAAATTTTCAGCCTGCTCCTTCCGCGGTTTCTGGAAATCGAAGTTTACCGCGCCCTGCGCGAATCGGCGGCGGCGGAGTTCGCGGCCCGCATGACGGCCATGGACGCCGCCACGAAGAACGCTTCGGAGATGATTGATAACCTGACGCTTTACCTGAACCGCGTGCGCCAGGCGGCCATCACCAAGGAGATCATCGAGGTGGTGAGCGGCGCCGCGGCGCTGTGAGTGAAGCGGTCGGAAGGACGGGCATGGCAGAAAATCAGACAGGAAAAGTCGTGGAAGTCATCGGCCCTGTGATCGTGGCGGCGTTCGAGGGCGGGGACCTGCCGCCCATCTATAACGCCCTGCGTGTCACCTCCGAGGGCTTCGACGTTCCGAACCCCATCGACGTCATCTGCGAGGTCGAACAGCACCTCGGCGAAGGACGGGTGAAGGCCGTGGCCATGCAGCCCACCGAAGGCATGGTGCGCGGCATGAAGGCGATCGACACGGGCGGGCCTATTACCGTGCCGGTCGGCAAGGCCACGCTCGGCCGCGTGCTGAACGTTCTGGGCGAGCCGGTGGACGAGCTCGGTCCGGTGAACACCGACACCCGGTTTCCGATTCACCGGCACGCGCCCAAGCTCGACGAGCAGAACACCCGGCTCGAAATGTTCGAGACGGGCCTGAAAGTCGTGGACCTGCTCGAGCCCTACCTGAAGGGCGGCAAGACGGGCCTGTTCGGCGGCGCCGGCGTGGGCAAGACCGTCATCATCATGGAGCTGATCAACAACGTGGCGCTCAAGCACGGCGGCGTCTCCGTTTTTTCGGGCGTCGGCGAGCGCA
Source organism: uncultured Acidobacteriota bacterium (assembly GCA_964556705.1). Taxonomy (GTDB): domain Bacteria; phylum Acidobacteriota; class Terriglobia; order UBA7540; family UBA7540; genus CAZKXX01. Next base: position 4,375 of record CAZKXX010000002.1, on the reverse strand, counting down.
CGCGCGAGGGGAACGACCTCTGGCTGGAGTTTCAGGAGTCGGGCGTCATTGACCTGAAGAACCCGGAGAAGTCGAAGGCCGCGCTCATTTACGGCCAGATGACCGAGCCGCCCGGCGCGCGCCTGCGCGTCGGCCTCACGGGCCTTACCGTCGCCGAATACTTCCGCGACGTGGAGGGGCAAGACGTGCTGCTCTTCATCGACAACATCTTCCGCTTCACGCAGGCGGGCTCGGAAGTTTCCGCGCTGCTCGGACGCATGCCCTCGGCGGTCGGCTACCAGCCGAACCTTTCCACGGAAATGGGCGAGCTCCAGGAGCGCATCACCTCCACCACCGAAGGCTCGATCACTTCCGTGCAGGCGATTTACGTTCCCGCCGACGACCTGACGGACCCCGCGCCGGCCACGACTTTTTCGCACCTCGACGCGACCACGGTGCTCTCGCGCCAGATTGCCGAGCTCGGCATCTACCCGGCCGTGGACCCGCTGGCGTCCACCTCGCGCGTCCTCGACCCGCGCATCGTCGGCCAGGAGCACTACAACGTGGCGCGCTCCGTGAAGGCGATCCTGCAAAAGTACAAGGACCTTCAGGACATCATCGCCATCCTCGGCATCGACGAGCTTTCGGACGAAGACAAGCTCACCGTCTCGCGCGCGCGCAAGATTCAGCGCTTCCTTTCGCAGCCGTTCTTCGTCGCGCAGCAGTTCACGGGCCTGGAGGGCAAGTACGTCAAAATAGAAGACACGATCCGGGGATTCAAAGAGATCGTCGAAGGCAAGCACGACGACCTCCCCGAGCAGGCATTCTTCCTGGTCGGGACCATCGAAGAGGCGGTGGAAAAGGCCGAACGTCTGAAGGCGACGGCCTGAGGAAATCGGTCCACTGAGCCGTTGATTCATCGGGCCATTGAGAAAAACGGAAGCGCCGTTTCAATGGATCGATGGTTCGATGGTGCAATGATTCAACCTTATGGCGGAGACTCTTCCCAGGAAGATTCAGCTCGAAATCGCCACGCCGGACCGCCAGGTGGCGCGCGAGGCGGTGGATGCGGTGACGATTCCGGGAAAGAACGGCTATCTCGGCGTCCTGCCCGGCCACTCGCCGCTGCTTTGCGAGCTGAAACCCGGTGAACTCTCTTACCGGCACGGAGCGGTCTCGCATTACGTGGCCGTAAGCTGGGGATTCGCGGAAGTGCTTCCGGACCGCGTGATCATTCTCGCCGAGACGGCCGAACGTCCGGAAGAGATTGACGCCGAGCGGGCCGAGCGCGCCCGCCGCCGCGCTGAGGAACGGCTGGCTTCAACCGATCCCGAAATCGACCTGGACCGCGCCCGCAACTCGCTCGAGCGGGCGCGAGCCCGGCTTCAGGTGGTGCGTCGCGCCGCCGAAGCGCGCGAAGCCTGAGCTGCCGCCAAAGAGGCTGCCCGAACACGGGAGGTTCGAGAACACGCTTGGTTCCCCGAGTCCGCATCTACACGACCCGGCATTGCAGCGACTGCCGCCGCGCCAAACGCTTTCTGGATGAGAAGGGCGTCCCGTTTGAAGAGGTCAATATCGAAGAGGTGCCCGAAGCGGCGGAGTTTGTTCTGGCGGCCAATCGCGGCCGCCGGTGCGTTCCGACGTTCGAGATGGACGGGCGGTTTTTCTACCTCTCACCTTTTGACGTCACACGCCTGGAGGCGGAACTCGCCGCCGGCTCCGCGCCCGTCCAGGCGGACGGGCACTCTGGGCATCCCCCGCAGGCATAATTCCCCCCTCGGTTTCTGCCCGCGCCACCTTCCGCCCCGTATTTCTTCGCCGGAATTTATTGCGGCGGGGGCGGCGGCGTTGTGATCCCCTGATACAGCCAGAAGCCCACGATCGCCAGCAACAAGACCACGGAGAGCGTCCCCAGCGCCCGAATCGGCATGGTGAGCCGCTGGGCCTTCATCTCGATCATGGTCTGCGCGCGGATGGCCTTGTCCTCGCGCTCATCGTCGGTCAGCGGGATCCAGTCAGTTTCCTGGTTTTCGAGGCGGGAACGGTAAATGAGCAGAGCAATCAGCGTGATGGTGACCAGACCCCAGGCCGTGAAGAGCCACAGGTAGGTGTTCATGCTTCACCCCCGGGCAGGCCGGACTTTTCGTCGCTGCGAGAAAAGTCTACCTCCCACCCGGGGAGTCTGCAACCCGTCTGCCACTCCGCCCGAAGCGGACAAAACCTCGGCGGGAGGCGAGCCATCCACCTCGCCTCCCGCACCTCCTCCAGGAACTTGTGCTTCCGGGAACGGTCTCTATCGCTTGCGGATGAGGTTGGCCAGGTAACCGGCCCAACCGCCCGCAATCGCGCCAATCGCCACACCTTTGCCGCCGGCGGCGATGGCGCCGATGCCCATCGAACTGCCCGCAACCGCGCCAATAAATATGATGTCGCCCTTGGTGATGCCGCCCTCGCGCCGGCGGGGCTCACCGTGACGGTCCCGGCTGGTTCGGGCAGCCGGCTGCGGCCGCGTGGTTTGCGCCGGCGCGCCGGCCGGGGCGGCGGGCGCCGCGGCAACGGTCGGCCGAGTCGCGACCACCTTCGCGGGCGACTGCTTCTCCTCCCCTCGGGCGAAGATCGCTGGGGGCGTTGCGAGCATCAGAGCGAGAATTAACGCTGCAAACCTTCGGGTCACGGAAACCTCCTGGTTGCGGGTCGCCGGGCCGTCGAAACGGCCGCGGCGGGTCACCGCGCTTCCCCGGTCCGTGACTGGAGCACGGCGCCGGACCCTGCCGGAGCCGCAGCGGTCTCGCCCGCGGCCGGCGGCTTTGCCGCGAGCTGCGACTGGCGATAGCGCGGCTCGCTGAGGTATCCGTGGATTGCTCCCTTCTCAATCCGGTTGATGACCAGCTCCAGGGGTTGCGCGTAATCGGCCGGGTAGAAGAGCACCGGCTCGTAGAGGTTGACGTTCTTCTTCTCGATCTTTACGTCGTCCACAATCAACTGGAGGTTGGCGTACTGCCTCTTCTGGTGCGCCTTGCGCAGCGCGATGCTGACGGGACCGACGCGCGTGAACTGCTTCGATTTGGTGAGGTCGAACTCATAGTAGAGCCGCTCGCCGCGCTTGCGCAGGACCTCCAGCTCCTCCTGCGTGCGGGCGATGGAGCCGGAAAGTTCGCTGCTCGTCGAAGTCAGCCGGTTTTCGAACTCCTCGCGCGTACGGCCGAGCGCGTCTTCGGTCGCGGCCAGGCGCCTCTGCTGCTCGTCTAGGGCGGCGTCAACTTTTTTCCATCGGCCGTCCTCAGCGGGAGCCGGTTTCGCCGCCGACGCGCGCTGGGCGCTCTGGCGCGCCGGTGCGGGCGCTTTCCGGCCCGACGCTTCCGCCGGGGCGCGTTCCGCCGGCTTGGGCGCTTCCGGCTTCACCTTTTGCGACTCCAGCTCTCCGGAAACCTGTTCCAGCTTCATGCGCGTTTCGTTCAAGGAGAGGCTCATCGCCTCGTAGGCGGCGGCAAGTTTTTCGGCGCGGCTGCGCTCGCTCCAGGCGGAATAGAACGCCGCCGTCGCCGCAATCAGCACGACGGCCACGAGCCCGTAAACCCAGTTGGGAAGTCCCGGGTCGGGTGTCGCGGATGGTTCGCGGACAGGTTCTTCCATGGAAACACCTCCAAATTTCTGAATCGGCTTCGCAGGCCGAGGGGCGCTCCGGCCTGCCCGCGCCGGGCCCGGCTGGGCCCGAGCGGGTCTGCTAACGGGCCAGAGGCTGGCGGCCCGAGTCGAATTCGCCGGTTTCAGGCGGCGTCAGCGCCCGCGCCTGCCGGGCGTGCGGCTCAGCCCCGGGCATCAGCAGGTAGCCTATCGCCGAGTCCTTGCGCACGCTGGTGACGACCAGCTCATACTTCCGCCCGCCTTCGCGGCCGTAGAAAATGACCGGGCGCTGCACGCCCTGGTCGTTGAGCCACAGCGTCCGAGCGTCCGGCTGGAAGAAGATCCAGCCCCGGTATTTCTGGTAATGCGGGTCCATCCCCGTCACTTTCACGGTCACACCCGGCGCCAGTTCGTGCACGCTGTTCTTGGAAATCTCAAAGTCCACTCGATGCTGGTCGAAACGCTCCGCGAACGTCTGAAACCGCCCCTCGTTCCGCGCCATCTGCGTCCGCAGGTCGGCGAGGTCGCGGTCCTTTTCCCCCCGCGCCTCGGCCAGTTCCAGCCTGGTCGCGGCCAGTTCGCGTTCGAGGTCGGCCATCCGCAGCGACTCGGCCTGCTGCCTTTCTTCCAGCCCTGCCATGCGCGTGTTGAGGACGTGGTCGCGTTCGTCCATCTGGTCGAGCAGCCGCGCTTCAAGCTGGGTCACGAGCTCCTCGGCGTGCTTCCGGGCGCCGGCCAGACCCCGGCGCGCCTGCCCTTCCAGCTTCTCGAT
>CAZKXX010000001.1:67085-90138 GCA_964556705.1 uncultured Acidobacteriota bacterium | reverse complement strand
CGGGAACGACGAGCGCGCCCTTCAGCGTGCGCGCCACCTTCTTTCCCGCCACGACGCGCGCCGCGCGGCGCAGGTCTTCGATGCGCGAGTTCGTGCACGAGCCGATGAAGACGCGGTCGAGAGGAATATCCACGATCGGCGTGCCGGGCGCGAGCGCCATATATTCCAGCGCGCGCTCGGCGGCTTTGCGGTCCACCGGATCGGCGAACGATGCGGGGTCGGGCACACGGCCGGTGACGTCGGTGACCATGCCGGGATTCGTGCCCCAGGTCACCTGCGGCGCGAGCGTCGAAGCGTCGAGTTCGACGACGCGGTCGAACTTCGCGCCGGCGTCGGAAGCCAAACCTCGCCAGTCGTCCACGGCGATCTGAAAATCCTTGCCGCGCGGCACGAACGGACGACCTTCCATGTACGCGAAAGTGGTCTCATCCGGCGCCACCATGCCCGCGCGGGCGCCCGCTTCGATGGACATGTTACAGACGGTCATCCGTCCTTCCATCGAAAGCCCGCGAATGGCCTCGCCGGCGTATTCGACCACGTGGCCGTTGCCGCCCGCGATGCCGATTTTTCCGATGATGGCGAGAATCAGGTCCTTGGCGGTGACGCCGCGCGGCCGCCGGCCGGCGACGCGCACGAGCATCGTCTTCGAGCGGAACTGCACCATGCACTGCGTGGCGAGGACGTGCTCGACCTCGCTCGTGCCGATGCCGAAAGCCAGCGCGCCGAACGCGCCGTGCGTCGAGGTGTGGCTGTCGCCGCAGACGATGGTGAGTCCGGGCTGCGTGAGCCCCAGCTCCGGCCCGATAACGTGCACGATGCCCTGGTGCCGGCTCTGCATGGTGAACAGGCGGATTCCGTGCGCCTTGCAGTTTTCTTCCAGGGCGCGGAACTGCGCTTCCGCCACCGTATCGAGCATCGGCAGGTGCCGGTCTTTGGTGGGAACGGAGTGGTCCATCACGGCGAACGTCAGGTCGGGGCGGCGAACCGCGCGCCCTGCGAGTTTGAGGCCGGAAAACGCCTGCGCCGAGGTGCCCTCGTGAATCAGGTGACGGTCAATATAGACCAGCGCCGGCTTGCCCGGTTCTTCGTGGACGACGTGCGCGTCCCAGATTTTTTCGTAAAGCGTGCGCGCGGGCATGCGATTGAGATTCCGTCAGAATTGAAAGGCTTGAATTCAGCCCCGAATGGGATTATACGCCATCGCGCTGCACGCTTTCAATTTGCGCGCCAGGCAGGCGGCAGCTGTTCCGAAAAGCCGCCCGCCGAAGGGGCGTGGAGGTAAGATAAGCGGCGGGAAACGATGGCAAGGCGAGTTTTGGTGGTGCTCATCCTGGCCGGAACTGTCGCGGGCTTCGGGCCCGGCGGTGAGGAGGCTGTCTTGGCAGACCACGCTGGCTGGCGCACCGAGACGGTGGCCAGGATCCCGCGCGGCTATCAATTGGCCGTGGCAGAAGTCAATGGAGACGGGCGTCCGGATATCCTCGCGCTCAGCTCTGAAGCGAGCGTCGTCGAGTGGTACGAAAATCCCACGTGGCAGGCGCGGCCCATCACGACGCAGACGAGGCGCAACATCAGCCTTGCGCCGCTCGGCGGACGCGGCGGACCGCTTCTGGGAGTGGCGCTCGCGGCCGATTTTTCGCTCAACGACAGCCGCGGCGGCGGAACGCTCTGGTGGGCGCGGCCGCCCGCGGCGGCAGAGGGCGAGTGGCCGCTCGAATGGCTGGGAGAGATTCCCACCTCGCACCGCTTGCGCTGGGCGGACTTGGACGGCGATGGCCGGCCGGAACTCGTCAACGCGCCGCTGCTCGGCTTCGGTGCCGAAGCGCCGGATTACGCCGCCGGCGCGCCGCTCACCTGGCACGAGCCGCCCGACGGCCTCTTCGCGGGACACGCCTCGGAGCGCGACCGCGAACCGGGCGCGTGGAAGGCGCATTTGATTGACGATTCACTGACCGTCGTTCACGGCCTGCTGACGCTCGACTGGGACGGCGACGGGCGCGAAGACATTCTGACCGCGAGTTTTGAAGGAGTGCACCTGTTCCGCTCTTCGGGCCGGGGCGCGGCCATGCGCTGGACTCGAACGCGTCTGGCCGAGGGCGACCAGGTCTCGCGCCCGCGCCGCGGGTCGAGCGAAATCGCGGTCGGCCGGGTGGGCGGGCGCCGGTTTCTTGCGACCCTCGAGCCGTGGCACGGCGAGCAAGTGGTGGTTTATCTCGGAGACCAGCCGGGAAAGCTCTGGAAGCGGCAGGTGATTGACGACACGTTTCGCGACGGCCACGCGCTGCTGTGCGCCGATTTGGACGGCGACGGCGACGACGAAATCGTCGCCGGCTATCGCGGGCCGGGAACGAGTCTCTATCTTTACGACGCCACCGACGGGACGCGAAAAAACTGGCGAAGGCAACTGCTCGACGACCAGATGGCGGCCTCCGGCGTCGTCGCCGCCGACCTGGACGACGACGGCCGGCTCGACCTCGTGGCCGTGGGCGCTTCCACCGGAAACGTCGTCTGGTACAAAAACCTTCCTTCCGGCCGCCCAGCGCGTTGAATCGTGAACCCCGCAAGGGCTTCCCACATCCAATACGAAAGCTGACCGGTGGAGGTTAGGGTGACGGTGGCACGAGGATTTGTGTTGTGCGCGCTTTTTGTCGTGAGTTTCGGCCTCGCCGAGGGGCGCGAAGTCATCACCGAGCCGGAGCGGAGGACGATTCCGGCCGGGCCGGGCTTAAAGCCTTTTGATGTCACACGCCATTTGATCCCTCTGAACGAAATTCGCGGCGGCGGGCCGCCGCGCGACGGCATTCCGGCGCTCCTCAATCCCGAAATGGTCTCCGCGGCGGAAGCCAACCGCTGGCTCTCCAAAAACGACCGCGTGCTCGGCGTCTTTCTGAACGGCGAGGCGAGGGCCTACCCGATCCGGATTCTCAACTGGCACGAACTCGTCAACGATGAGATCGGCGGAGAGCCGATTCTCGTCAGTTGGTGTCCGCTTTGCGGCTCGGCCGTGGTTTACGACCCGCGAGTGGAGGGGAGGCGGCTCACGTTCGGCGTTTCCGGGCTGCTCTGGCAGCGGAATCTGCTCATGTACGACCGCGAGACCGGCAGCCTCTGGTCGCAGTTGCTCTCCGAAGCTGTGACGGGGCCGCTGGCGGGGGCCCGTTTGAAAGTCCTGTCCGCGCGCCACGCCACCTGGGCCGAGTGGAAAAAAGCTTATCCTGAGACGCGGGTTCTCTCGCAACGGACGGGACACCCGCGCAACTATCGCGAGGATCCTTACGCGAGCCTTCCGCTTGACCGGCGGCTCGCGCTGTTCGTGGCCGTGGGCAAAGAAGCGGCCATCTTTCCTTACTCCGAACTTCGCCGGACGCCGGGAGTCGTCACCGAGAAGATCGGCGGCCGCGAAGTCCGAATCCGTTACGACCGCGCGGCAAACTCCGCCCACCTCGAAACTTCGGGTCCGGAAGTGGCCTCCTATTTCGCCTTTCAGAAAGACCTTGAGACTTTTTACCCCGACGCGAAAGTTTTCAAAGCCCGGCGCTGACCGGCGCAAGCCGGCACGTCACCCGACAAAACACAAAGAGATAAAGACGAGGCCGGCGATGTTGCCGGCCCCGTCGAAGTCTGTGTGTCAGAAGGAGTGGCGAACGGAGAAGGAAACGAGATTCCCGCGGAAGCTGCGCGGCGCGGTCAGGTCGCCGAAATAGGCCTGCTCGCGGTAATTGTAGTACCCCCAGCCGGTGTGCCACGTCCATCCTTTGGCGACGTCCACTTCGACCGAAGCGGTTGGACGCGAGTAGGAGGATTGAAGCGGGCCCGGAAAGGCGTTGGGGCTCAGAATCAGCGTTTCACCGGAGACGGAATTCATCGAGTAGCCCAGATTCAGAAGCAGGCGCGGCACGGGCCGGAAGCGGAAGGCGGCGTGAGCGAAGTCCGTGGTGACGTTGTAGGTGGAGACCGCGGCGATGGACCCGAACCCGGGCGCGAGCGTCGGGCAGGTGCCGAACTCCGGCGGCACGGGTGTAAAGGTGAACGCGAAGCAGATGTTCGTGTTCGAAAAAATGTTGTTGTAGTCGTACCCGACGTCCGCGCCCCAGCGGTCGTTCGGCGCCACGGTCGTATAGAAACCGTAGCTCCGGCTGTGCTGGAGGTGGTTGATGTCGGTCACGTTGTTCCGCGCCTCGTAGATGTTGAGCGACCCGCCGAGCATGATTCCGGGCGAGGGCCGGTAGGCGGCGCGGAGTTTGTAGCGCTGGAACTGCCGCGGGCTGATGCGCGTGAAGGTGTTGTCCGCCGAGAGGAGTTCCATATCGAAGGAAATGCGCACCTCGCGCACCGGGCGGCTCCACAGGCCGAGCAGGAAGGAATGCTCGTTGATGGTCGTTTCCTCAGCGTGGCTCTCCGACGTTTGAACGCTGCACGAGCCGTCCGCGTTGAGCGGCGTGCCGGCGGTGCAGGCTCCCCGCACGGCCCGGCTCGGAAAATACAGCAGGTCCTCGAATTCGGCGCGGCGGAGGGTGACGGTGCGGTTCCGGTAGCGGTATCCGGCCCGCGCGCCGAGCTTGCGGGAGAAGTCGTACGCCGCCTGAATCGTGTTGAGCTTCACGTTTTGCCCGAGGAACAGGCTGAACGTTCCGCTGATGACGTCGGCCGGAGAACTTGCCGAATGCGGCGGGCAGGTGGGAGCGGTGTGGGGCGGCGGACAGGTCGCCGGGTCGAAGATGACCGGCGGGGCCGCCAGCGAAGTGCCGAACAGCGAAAGCTCCGACATGTTCCACTGGCCGGGAATACGGAAGTGGGTGAAGCGGAATTCTTCCAGGATGCGGAACTTCGGCGTGACCATGAACGTCGCGGCCAGATCGCCCGTCGCATTCACGCGCCTGGCCGTTGCGGGGCCGCTGACCGCAAACTCGCGCTGCAGCGTGCGTGTCACGAGCCCCTGGTAGAACTCGTCGAAATTGTTCACTTCACTGGTTGCTGAACTGTAGATGAGCTGGCCCGAGAGGTCGAGATTCTTTACGGCGCTCGTCTGAAAGCTCAGTCGCTCGGTGGGAAACCGCGTTCGCGTCGGGCTGGAGCGGCCGTAAGAGAGGTATCCGTTGCACGTCGGGTTGACCGTCGGGGGCGTCGTCGTCGGGTCCGTCAGCGGAACCCGGCAGGGCGCGTTGTTCGCGGTGTCGAAGATAATTCCCAAATCCACGGGCGTTCCATCGGCAAGCTGGAAACCGAAATTCTGGTCGATCCACGACGTGTCACCCTTGTAATACTGGAAGAACTGGTCGTAGCTGATGTTGGTGCGCGGTGAGGGTTTGTAATCCACGCCGAACTGGTAGGCGTTCAAGGTGTTCTTCCAGTCCTGAAAGACGAGGACGTCGGTGCCTTCGTGGAAGGTCGTGAGCGACGGCCCTTCGTTGATATTTCGCGTGTAGCCGAGCCGGAATCGCACCGGAGATTGCGGCAGGAGCGTCAGGTTGAAGTCGCTCAGCCGCCGCGACAGGCGCATGGCGTGCGGGGAGAACAAAATGGGCACCGTAGGGTTGGAGGTTCCGGGATTCAGCGGATTCGCCAACAAATTGTAATTCCACAGGTTCCGGTAGCGGCGGAAACTGCCGTTGAGATTGAACCACTTGTTCTTGTTCACGCGCAAGATGGAAAGGTTCTCCGGATCGCCGCCGTAGCCGAAGTTGGTGAGGTAGAAGTCGTCGAAGAGCAGTCCCCGGTGGTCGAGCGAGCGCATTTCGAGCGTGTGCCCCATCAATCGAGGACCCTGGCCCAGGTTCACGAACGTCTGGAACACGTCCTGGTTGCCCGTAAAATCCGTCCAGCGGTAGCCGAACTCGGCCGAGTGCTTGATGTTGTAGTTACCGGAGTCAATGCCCTCCGTCTGCTGCTGCGCGAGACCCACCGACGGCGCGGCCAGCAGGAGGACGAGCAGAAGGGCGAGAGAAAGAAGTGCGTTTCGTCTCATAGAGCCTCCTTACTTGAAAAAGACCGCGCTGAAATTTGACCCGTGGATCGTCAGGTGGCAGACGGTACAGGCCTGATACTTCGCCGCCTGATTGTGGAACGAAGGAATGCCCGGCACGGGCGAGTCCACCGTCAGCGTGTGGCACTCGAGGCACAGCAGGTTGATCTGGCTGCGCTTCAGCAGCCGCGGATTCGACGAGCCGTGCGGGATGTGACAGGCGACGCACCCTTCGGTTTTGACCGGCGCGTGCTCGAAGACGAACGGCCCGGCCTTTTCGACGTGGCACTTGAAGCACATCTGGTCCTGCGCCGCCGTCGAGCGGAGCTGCCGGGTCAGGAAGCCGCCGTGGGCGCTGTGGCAGTCGGTGCATTTGACGAGGTTTTCATTCACCCGATGGCGGAAGGGTTTGGAGAACTCAACCTTCACTTCGAGGTGGCAGGAGTAGCAGAGCAGCGGCTGGCGGTCCGTCAGAAGAGCTTGCCGCTCCTTCGCGAAGTGGACCGAGTGACAGTCGAGGCAGCCGACTTCGTTCAGGTTGTGCGCCGACCGCGCGAAGTTGGCGTGCTCCTCTCCATATTCATGGCATTTCAGACATTGATCGCTGACCGCCTTCGAGGAGAGGTCTTTATAGGAAAACATCAGGCTGGGATCGCCCGATTCAGAGTGCGCTTTGCCCGGCCCGTGACACGCTTCGCAGCCCTGCCATTCCGGGCCGCGGCGCGTATCGAGCGAGGTGCGCCAGTGCGGGTTGGCGGCGAAGTTCCTGGCGAGGTCGGCGTGGCAGGGCGCGCAGGCGTCCTGCCCGACGTACTCGCCGGCTTGAGCCGCAGCCGCCGGCTTGCCCGCGCCGGGAGTTGCCCCGCGCGCGACCGGCTGCTTGCGGGCAAACACCAAATGGCTCGATCCCAGCAGGACCGCTGCGGTCAGGAGAAGCCAGAACAGTGAAGACCTGAATCTGCGATGGGAACCGCTCATAAGCGCGTCCCTCCTTCATAGGCGAGGACGACTGAAGATCGTAACCTGGTTGGGGTCCTCACACATCCGCCGAGCCGGGTCAGGACTCGGGCAAGCTGCGTGCTGACGTTCGCGAGGGACTGACTGTTGACACCGCCCGGAACCGCCGGGTCGGTGGACACCAATGTCAGTCGAACCCTACCATTGTGTCACTGGCTCGTCAAGGAACTTTACATTCTGGCCAAAGTCCGCCTGACGTCGTTACCTACATCGGACTAATTCGGATTTGTCATGAACCCAATCTCCTGACCTGCCCGCACGCTTCGCGGCCGGACATTTTGTCCGTGCCGACTTGCAGGCCTCCCTTTGAAGACTCTTCCCGAGCGGTCAGAAGGCTGCCGGCCGCTCACATCAGAACTTGCTTGACTCTAGAGCTGACTCCAGGGTTTATCCTGTAAGTGGGCTTTGAGGTGGGAATGTTGAACGACAACGCCTTCATCGGGGAAGTAGCTCGCCGGACAGGCCTGAGCATCCACGCCATCCGCTTCTACGAATCCCAGCGGATCCTTCGGGAGCCGGCGCGCACCGAGTCCGGATATCGGGTGTACTCGGCGGAAGCGGTCGAGGACCTGAAATTTGTCCGGAAAACGCAGGAGCTTGGGTTCTCGCTCAAAGAGATCCGGGAACTCCTGGTGTTGAAGCGGCGCGGCGCCGAAGCGTGCGCGCACGTCAAGGCGTTGCTGGAAGAAAAGCTGGCGCAAGTTCGCAGCAAGAAGGCCGAACTGGAGGCGATGGAAGGCGAGTTAAGCCGCGCTCTCGCCGGCTGCCGGGCCGAGTTGCGGCGACGAAACCCGGAACCGCATGACCCATGCCCGGTGCTTGCGAAGCTGGGCCGGACCTCTGTGGTGGGGAAGAAGGTTGTGACCGCCGGCCGCCGGGAGCATCGAATCGAGGCAAGGAGGCAAAGGTCCAATGGGCAACGAAAAGGTTAAGTCCGGCTGGGCACTGGGAGGAGCCGTCGTTGCAGCGGTCGTCGCGTCGCTCTGTTGCGTGCTTCCGGCGGTTGCCGCGGCCCTGGGGGTGGCGGGATTCGCCGCGGCGAGCTGGTTTGCGCCGTGGAGACCCTATCTGCTCGCGCTGACGTTCGCGTTGCTGGGCCTCGGGTTCTACTTCGCCTATCGGCCGCGGCGCGAGGAGGCTTGCGAACCCGGGAGCGCCTGCGAACGCACGCCGGTGGGCCGCTGGAACCGCGTTGCGCTATGGGTGGCAACCGTCGTGGTCGTGGCGCTGGCGGCTTTCCCCTACTACGGCCCGCTGTTCACTCGCGCCGCCGCGGCGGGGAAGACGGCAACGGTTGTACCGACGGCGCCCGCTTCAACCCGGCAAGTTGTGCTGAACATCGAGGGTATGGACTGCATCATGTGCGCGGCGGGACTGCAAAACAGCCTTCGGCAAATTCCCGGCGTCGCGAGCGCCGAGGTGAGCTATCAGGACCACCGCGCCGTCATCACGTATGATCCGAGCACCGTCGAGCCTTCTCAATTCGAGGCGCTCGTTGTGGAAGCGGGGTTGAAAGTCGCGCCCGCGGGTGAATCCCAGCCTTAGGAGGTCGCATGAGCCGTAAGGTCGTCGTCTTTACCCAACCGGGCTGAATGTTCTGCAACCGCACGAAAGAGTTTCTTTCGCAGAAGGGGGTCGCGTTTGAAGAACGCGACATCACGAAAGACGGTTCGGCGCTCGAAGACCTTCAAAAACTCGGTCTGATGACGACGCCCGTGACGCTTGTGGACGACGAAACGGTAGTCGGCTTCGACACGAAAAAGCTCTCCGGTCTGCTGGGGTTGAGTTGAACCTGATTTGGCGTTCTCGGTGGAAAGCTCAGGAACCCTGAGCGCCGGCGGGGTTGCTGATTCCGTTGTGGCGCGCCAGTTTCCGCTGCCGGTACTTTCGAACAACCCGCAAGGACACCCAGTAAGCCGCAATGGCGAAAGCCGTCGAAACGATAAAGTTCCCGAGCAGGTAGGTGGGAACGGCGTGCAGGAATCCGGACCAGAGGCCGGCCTCGCGGAAGGTTCCCAGCGCGATCCGGAACTCCGTGGGCACCAGCAAATTGCCCGTCAGGACGCTGAGCGATAGGAAGAAGGGATTCAGCAGCGGGTTCATGATGAACGTTCCCAGGGCGGCCGAAGCCCGGTTCCAGTTCACCCACCCGGCAATGAGCATGGCGAGCAGAGTTCCCACCCCGAAAGTGGGAAAGATTCCGAGGAATACGCCCAATCCCATCGCCTTGGCCACCTTCTCGGGTTCTCCGTTCTGGCGGACCAGGCGAAGGTAGACGAGGCGCCCCCAGCGCTTTAGCCTGGAGCCCCAGCCCTCAGAAGACGCCCGCCGATCTCTCTCGCCATTGGGTCGTCCTGCGGCAGGAATGGACTGGTTCACGACAAGATCCCTTCGGGCTGAGTCCCCTGCTGGAGACATCGGCAGTTTCCGGGGGCGCCCTGCGGTCGCATTCCAGCGCTGCTGGCGCCTCGAATGGGCGGCACGGAGTCCATTCATTCAGATGCACAAAAAGACTTTCTGGCTGCTGGCGGACGGGCAAGAAATTAGCCTCGAACACAGTGTTTTTCCGCCGAGGTGGAGGGAAGCCCAAGCCCGCCTTCCGGAGTTTCACTAGCGCTCCCCCTCCAGGCAACGCCGGATGACGTCCTCCAAGGCGGGCCGGGGAACGTAAATCCGGTAGCCCAGCCGCACCGAATAGACCTTCCCGGATCTGATCCAGCGGTAGAACGAGGCCTTGGAGAGGGGGCTGCCGGTTCTGGAACGCACAATGCGCCAGGCCGTACGAGGAGAAAACATCTCGGCTATTAAGCCAGTGCTTACAGAGGTTTGGGTTTCGAACAGGGCAGGCTTCGCCGCCCGCGCTGCGTAGCTCATGGCGTTCTCCTCCGTCGCTAGCAGGGGTGCACCCCGCCCTCAGGCTGCTTCGTCCAGGAACGTCTCCCGCTCGTGAGCGAATCGCTGGCGGTCCAGAGAGCGGGACCGGATGTCGTCATCCTGGGTGGTCAGTCCGAACCGGGCCCGGTCGAGCAGCGTCAGGCTGGGTTGCCGCGAAAGGAACAGGGAGGGCTCCCGGCGTTCCCGAAAGTGGTGAATGCACAAGGCCAACTGCGGACCGGCAGAGGGATAAACGCATCCCCGCTGTCGGCATCGAGGCAGGAGCGGACGAAGCGCCCCAGACTCTTCGGCCTGCGCCGGGGGGGCGGGCGTGGCACGGGCGGTCAAATGGGCGGGATCTTCCGGCGGCTTTGCAGCCGGGTCCGGACCCCGTTGAAATTCAGGCTCGATACGGGTATGGTACATGGCGCGCTCCTTTTATCTTTCAAGTAAAGGGTTGCCCTGCCGGAACTGTAGTCCGGCTCGGGGCGGAGAATCCGCCGGCGAAAATTTCTCGCCGGGATGGATACATTTCTTGCCTCTGGTGGTATGATAGTCGCCGCATGCGCCGCGCGGCGGTTTCGGGTCGGGGAGCCGCCGGAAAGGCAGTCCGGCGCTGCTTGAAAATGCCGATGAGAAAGGGAAACTCCCGGGCCGGCTCCGCCTGCTGATTCCAGGGATGGCGCGAACCTGGAAGGGATGAGCGCGGAAGTGGCCATCGAAGGCGCTCGGCATCGAGAGCGGTGCGAAGGAACGGTTCGGCCTTGAACTTGGGCCGCCATCTGAATAATATCGCCGGGTCCTTCCCCCTCCATCGCGGCCGTGAGCAGGCCGCGAAAAGTCCCGAGGCGCCGACTCGGGAATTTTCCCCGAGTCCGCTGCGCGGCGCCCCCCGGGGCGAGTTCCCGGAGGCCGGACCCTGGGGGAGGCTAGATACTAGCCTATTATTGATGAGTTGTCAAGACCTTTTTTGTGAGGGCTGAAATCATGGCATCTTTGACCGCTGCGAAAGTCGTTCGCCGAGTCCGCCAGAGGATGAATATCAGTCAGGAAGGGCTCTCCCGCCTCCTGAACGCCACCAAGGGCGCCGTCCAGCACTGGGAGCGGGGTCGCAACAACCCGGACCTCGCCCGCCTGCTCGCCTTGCGCCAGCTCTGTCCCCCCGGCGCGGAACGCAAGGAGTTGGACGCGCTGATTCGGCAGGTCCAGGCCGAGGTGGCCCCGATTTCCCCTGAAGGACAGCCCGTCACCCCCATGGTGCGCGGGGGAAGGGGCGTGCCCCCGCCCTCCGAGGGCGTGCTGGTCCTGCGTCGCGAAAACACCCGGTTGCAGCGCCAGGTCGCGAAGCTCCAGGCTACCCTCGAGCGCCGGCACGAGCAGTTGCGCATCCTGGAAGACCTGGCCGGGGAGCTTCAGAAGGAGATCGCGCAACTGAAAGCTTCCCAGAAGGCAACCCAGCTCGAAAAGACGCCGCGCTAGCACATTTGGATCCCGGTCCCCCCGACCCCCGCCACAACTCCCTGGCGGGAGACTATCGTTTCCTCGTCCTGAGCGCGTGGATCGAGACCACGACCGGAAACGGCTCCAAGTCGGAATCGCGGAGAATGCTCTTCAGGAAGGCAATCGCCAGGGAGAGCAGGCGGTTCGCCTCGGGTTTCCGCCGAGCCTCCATTAACAAGTCGAACGCTTGCCTCACCAGCACTTCGACGGATGAAGTCCTGCCTTTCATCGTGGTTTCCTCCATTTTCCCAAACGAGCAGTGGCTAGCTCGAAGTTATTGCCGGTCCGTTGGCCGGATCCGGTCTCTGTGCACCCTGAAAAGATGCCTCGGCTCTCGGTTGATCTGATCTCGCTTCGCAGAATTTCCGGGAACGAGGGAGGCTGCTACTGGGCCGGGCAGCGGATCAGGGCGCCTGTTTCGCGCATATTGTGCGCCGGAGGGGTTTGGGACGCAAAAGTCTTACTCAGAATGTAGGGGGGGAGGATTTTCAGGAAACGGCGGCCGGCTCGACAAGCCCCCCAAAAAAAAGAGGCCCGGGGGCAGAGGCCCCCGGGTTGGAGGAGGGAAAGCCTCAGGGCAGCGCGGCGAGCCGCCCCGAGGTGAGGCTTTTAAAGACTCAAGCTCAGCGGCGATTTGAGCGTGAAGTCGAGCTTGGTCTCGGAGGGTATCCGGACCTGCTCGCCCTTCGTGGCGGCCTGGACCGCAGTTCCCGCTCCCGCGCCCACGGCTGCGCCGATGGCCGCGCCCTTGCCCTTGCCGGCCACGGCGCCGATCAAGCCGCCGAGCGCCGCGCCGCCGCCGACGGTCGCCGCCGTCCGCTTGCCGCGCGAGGCGCCCTGCTTCTCGTGCACGCTGCTTTCAACAAAGTAGGTGTTCTGTCCCGCTGCGAGGCCGACCAGTTCGACTTCCAGTTCGGACCGCCCGGCCAGCCGGCCGGCCTGCTCGGCGTTCACCAGACGGACGCGGGCGTCGGAGCCGACCGGAATCACGACACGGTCTCCCGACGCCACGGGGGCTGCCACGATGGCCGCAAACTCCTGGCCCGGCCGGTGGCGCTCAGAATCAATTTCGTCAATCATCTGTACGGTGATGATGGTTCCCGCCGGAATTGTCACAACCTCAGGCTCGCGCGCCGGCGCCCGAGCCGGCTCCGCAGCCCTGGGCGTTTCTGTTTGCGCGGCGGGTGGTACGGCGGCGGCTGGCGGAGGGTTATAAACGACCTGTGCAGTCTCGGCGGGTCGAGCCGGAGGCGGTGGCGCTGAACGCGTGCGCTCCACTCGCGTGGCCGGTTTCGGACCCGGCTCTTCCATCAAGGGTTCCTCTGCCTTAACCGCGGTCTCCGGCTGAAGAGCGAGCTCGTTGACCACTTCTTTCACACCCTCAATTTGCCCGGCGAGGCGCTCGACCGCGGCTTTTTCGAGTTCCGTCTGTACGTTCCCGGAAACCGTTACTACGCCTTGGTGCGACGACACGCGGATGTCGCGTGTCTTGAGCACCGGGTCTTCAAAAAGCTTGGCTTGGATCGAGGTCGTGATCACCCCGTCGTCGGGCGCCTTGGAAAACTTCAAGTTGTCGCAGGCCGCCAAACTGAAAAACGTCAGGATAACTGCTGTGAGTAGAAATTTGCCGCTGGCTCGAAACATCCCAACCTCCCGAAGCCTGGTGAAACCTGCCCGCTTACGCGGGTCGTTGAACTTTTGAGAAATGTTTGGGCATTCTGGTTGCCACCGTCGCGAGGTGGCCTGAGACAACACAAGCCACACAAAAGACACGGCTTGGGTCCGATTTTCGCTGTGCAGGAAACCGCGCCGCCGGCCTCAGCTGTGTTAAAATGACACGCTCGTAGGTAGAAAACGCCCGGGCCACCGGCCCAGATATGCGAAAAACTCTCACCGTGCCCTCACTGGCCCTCAGTCTCGTCGTGCCGGTCTTCAACGAAGCGGAAAACATCCGTCCGCTTCTGGAGGAATTGCGAAGTGTGCTCGATCCCTGGCCGGGAGGCCTCGAGTTTGTTTTCGTGGACGACGGCAGCCGCGATGCGACCTTGGACGAACTTCGGCGGGAGCAACAGTCCGACCCCCGCGTCCGCGTTGCGCACTTCCGAAAGAATCTCGGGCAGACGGCGGCCATGGCCGCAGGGTTCCGTCTGGCGCGGGGAGAAACCATCGTGACGCTGGACGGCGATCTTCAGAACGACCCGCGAGATATTTCGCGGCTTGTGGAAATGCTTCGCGATGGGGATTGCGTTTGCGGTGTGCGGCGCGAGCGCCGGGACAGTCCGTGGAAACGCCTTTCTTCGCGAATCGGTAACGGCTTTCGCAACTGGGCCACCGGGGACAACATCGAGGACACGGGTTGCACGCTCAAGGCCTACCGGCGCGCCTGCCTCGAGAAGATCGACCTATATCGCGGCCTGCACCGTTTTTTGCCGACTCTCTTCAAAATGCATGGCTTTCGGGTGGTGCAGGTTCCCGTCCACCACCGCCCGCGCCTGCGGGGAAAGACCAAGTACGGGACCTGGGGACGGATGATGAAAGGCCTCAGCGATGTTTACGCCGTCCGCTGGATGATGAAGAACCGGCTGGAGTTCGAGCCGGTCATGGAGGTACTGGAGCCTCCAGCCGCCCGTGAGTCGGCCGCCGCCGTCCCGGCGTGTCGTGATACGGACGGATAGAAGTGGTCGCAAAAGGGGTCGGCCCCATTGAAAACAAAAGATTTAACTTGCCAAATCGAGGTTTTGCAATAGGTTGTAACCAGGATCGTCGCGCCCGGCGCCCCTCGCCCGGCCGATCGGGAAGCGAACTGCGGATCCCGAAGCAGAGTCGAGGGAACCGGCAGATCGAACCACTCCTTTGACCACGCCACCCGCCCCGTCTCTCAATTTCGGCCCGCCTTGGTACGCGTCCGCGAAGCTTCACGGGGCCGTGCTGGTCGCGGCTGCTCTGGTCCTTTTTTTCGTCGGGCTGGGACGCCTTCCGCTCATGGAGCCGGATGAGGGCCGCAACGCCCAGGTCGCGGCGGAAATGCTCGAGTCCGGCGATTGGATTACGCCGCATTACAATTCCTTCACGTATCTGGACAAACCCGTCGTCTTTTTTGCTCTGGTCGCCGCCTCATTTCGGGTTTTCGGGGTCAGCGAATTCGCCGCGCGCCTGCCCTCAGCCCTGGCCGGGATGGCCGTCGTCCTGCTCGTGGCGTTTCTGGCTCGGCGGCTGTTTGATCCCGTGACCGGCCTCCGCGCGGGGCTGGTCTTCGCCACCGCGCCGCTCGCCCTGGGCCTCGCGCGCTACGTCATCTTTGACATGACGCTGACGCTGCTCGTGGCCATCGCGCTGGTGAGTTTCTGGTTCTACGAGTCGGGCGGGTTCTCCTCGCGGCGGCTCGCCCTCCTCATGTTCGCCGCCATGGGACTGGCGGCGATTACCAAGGGGCCCGTGGGTTTTCTCCTCCCGTTGCTGACCCTTCTGGCCTTCCAGGCGGCGCGAGGACGTTTCCGCGAGCTGAAGAGGATTCACTGGGGCCTCGGCGCCCTCGCGTTCTTGGCCGCGGCGCTGCCCTGGTTTGTGGCCGTTTCGGTGCGCAATCCCGAGTTTCCGGCGTACGCTCTGTGGGACGAGAGCCTCCTGCGCTTTGCGACGCGCAGCGCGAGGCGCAGCCAGAGCCTGTTCTATTACCTTCCGGTTTACCTGGCGGGATTCTTTCCCTGGAGCCTCTTTCTTCTGTGCGCCGGAGTGGCCCGCGCCAGGCGCTGGCGGGAGTTGCGCGAAGAGGCGAACAAGCCCATCCTGTTCCTTGTCGTCTGGGCGCTGGTCGTCTTTGTTTTCTTTACGGTCTCGCGATCGAAACTCCCGGGATATTTTCTCCCCGCGTTGATCCCACTCTCGATTCTGACAGGTCTGGCTTGGCGCGAGGTGGGTCCGGAGCCGGCCCTGCGCCGGCCCGGATGGTTGGCGGCGGGATTTGCCCTGACCATCCTGGCCGGGCTCCTGCTGGCCTTCGTTCCTCAAGTCATGGAAATGACAGGGGTGGAAGACCGGCTCGTGGACAAACTGCCTTCAACCCTTCTCGCCATGCTCAAGCCCAGCATTTTCTATTCAGGACTCATCCTGGCGGCACTGGGACTGATTGGGAGAAACCTCTCGGCGCGGCTGCGCTGGCGGCGTCTGGCTCTGGCCTCGTTCGCGCTGGCCGCGCTGATGACACCGCTTTTCGTGGCGCGGTGGCTCAATCCGCTTCGGGTTTACGCCGCGGGATTTTCCAGCCGCGCGCTCGCCGGGGAGATTCTGGCGAGTCCGGAGCGCGACACGCCGGTCTTTTGTTTCTTTACCTTTCGAACCGGACTCCCGTTTTATCTCGGCCGGCCCGTCGGGCTCGTCACCTGGGACGGCGGCGAAACGACCAGCAACTACGTGGCGAGCCGGCTGAAGGCCCTGGGGCTTTCCCACTGGAAGGGCGAGGAGGCGCGCGCGGCGCTGGGGCCTCGGGCCCCCGACTTGCTGATGGACGAAGACGAGTTCCAAAGCTACGCGGCGGCGCCCCGCGAGCCTCTGCTCATTGTGGTCCGCAACCGCGAAGTGGGCCGGTTTCTCCGTCGCGCTCCTGACGCCGAACCGCTCTGGACGGAGTGGCGACACTCGGTGTGGAAAATCGGCGCGCCAAGGGGTACGGCTCCGGCGAACTGACGGCTTGTTACCAGCCACTGGCTTCTGATGTGCGGCATCTGCGGAATCTTCAACCTCGACCTCGAACCGCTCGCCCACGGCGGGCGGATCGCGGCGATGTCGGAGCGCCTCGTCCACCGCGGCCCCGACAGCTCCGGGCGGTTCGAGAGGCCATTCCTGGCGCTGGCGATCCGCCGATTGAGCATCATCGACCTCGAAACGGGTGACCAGCCGCTTTCGAACGAGACGGGTGAGGTGACGCTCGTCTTCAACGGTGAAATCTACAACTATCGCGAGTTGCGAACGGACCTCGAGGAACGCGGCCATCGCTTTCGAACGCGCTCCGACGGCGAAGTGATGGCCCACCTCTACGAGGAGCGAGGGCCCGATTTCGTCCGCGAACTGAACGGCATGTTTGCCGTGGCGCTCTGGGATGACCGCGCGCGGCGACTGGTGGTGGCGCGCGACCGCGCGGGCGAGAAGCCGTTTTATTACCGGCTCGACGGCCGCACGCTGGTGTTTGCTTCGGAGTTGAAGTCGCTCTTCGAATATCCCGGCGCCAGCCGCGAACTGGACCGCGAGGCGCTGGCGCTCTACCTCTTCTACGGCTACGTCCCGGGGCCGCGCAGCATTTTCTCGGGCGTCCACAGACTCCCCGCGGCGCACCGCATGGTCCTCGAAGGGGGAAGCGCGCGCCTCGAGCGCTACTGGAATCCCGCCGATTATCTCCGGGCGCCGGAGGCGCCCCCCATCGTCAGCGACTGGGAGGAGCGCGCGCTGGCGGAAGCGCTCCGCGCCCGCCTTCGCGAGGCGTGCGTCTCGCGCCTGGTGAGCGACGTGCCGCTGGGCGTTTTTCTTTCCGGCGGCGTGGACTCGTCCACGCTCGTCGCCCTCATGAGCGAGCTTTCACCAGGCAACATCAACACGTTTTCGGTCGCCTTTCCCCACAAGGGCTTCAACGAGTCGCCTTATGCGGACCAGGTGGCGCGGCGCTTCGGCGCCACGCACCGCGTGCTCGAAGCGGGCGAGCCGGAATTGCGCGAGGCGCTCGACACGCTCGCCGGGCATCTTGACGAGCCGCTGGGCGACCCGGCGGTTCTGCCCACGTATCTCTTGTCGCGATTCGCGCGGCAGCACATCAAGGTGGCGCTGTCGGGGGAAGGCAGCGACGAACTCTTCGGCGGCTATCCGACGCACGTCGGGGCGCGCGTGGCAGAGGTTTATCTCGGGCTGCCGCGTTTCTTTCGCCGGAACTTCGTGGAACAACTGGCGCGGCTGGTTCCGCCGTCTTCGTCGGCGGTTTCGGCCGGCCTTTTCCTGCGCCGCTTTTTCGCCCACGTCGAGCGCGGGGCGCTGGAGCGCCATGCCATCTGGTTCGCCGCGGCTTCGCCCGAAGAAGCGGACGCGCTCCTCGCGCCGGAGTGGAAGTGCGGGCGCGAGCCGAGCGCGCGCGCGATAGACTACCTCCGCTCGGTGACCGAAGGCGTGCGCTTCGAAGACGCCGTCGCGGGCGCGCTCTACACGGACTTTCGGATGTATCTTGAAGACAATCTTCTGGTCAAGATCGACCGAGCCAGCATGGCCTGTTCACTCGAGCTGCGCACGCCTTTTCTGGACCATCGCCTGATTGAATTTGCCTCCGCGCTTCCTTCCGAACTGAAGGTCCGCGGCTGGACGATGAAATATCTGCTCAAGAAGGCCGTCGAACCCTGGCTGCCACGCGAGATCGTTCACCGCCAGAAACGCGGGTTTTCGGTCCCCATCGCCGACTGGTTACGCGGCAGCTTGCGCCCGCTCGTCGAGGATACGCTGGCCGAACCGAAGCTGAAACGCGAGGGCGTGCTCAACGCCAGGTTCGTCCGGCGGCTGCTCGAAGAACATTGGAGCCGCCGCGCCGACCATCGCAAGGTGCTGTGGGCGGTGCTGTGCTTTGAGCTTTGGTATGAGCGGTGGGGGCCGGAGAGGAGCTAGCTCCTTCCCCCTTCACAGCCACAACTTCCTGCTCGCGTAGAAATCCACCGGACGGTTCGGCCACTTCGCTTTGAACTCGCGAAACAGGCGCAGCATGCGCTGGTAGCGTCGCTCGGGCATGTGATAGGGGCAATGGGGCATGTGGATGAGCGCGGTCTGGGCGGCCCAGACGTTGCGTTCGCTGAGCCGCCAGTCGCAGCGACGCAGCGAGCGAAGGTCGAACACGCCGTAGCCGGTGATGCGGCCCGAGCCGTCCACGTACGGGTCGGCGTAACTGTCAACGAGCGCGCGGAGCGTGGGGAAGACGGGTTTGCGGCCGTGCAAGCCGGCGTCGCGCGAGCGCGCGACGGTGCCCCACCGGCCGCGACGGCGGAACACGAACAGGACGTGGTCGGTGTTGTCCTGCGACTCGAGGTCGAGCAACAGAGGAGGATAGCCGTGCTGTTCGAGAATCGTTGCGGCGACGAGCGCGGCTTCCAGGCAATGCGCCTGGCCCGTGCGCACCACGCCGCGAAAAGTGCGCAGCGTCTCGCCGCGCTTTTCCCAGTTGTAGGGGAGAGCGCGCAGAAAGCCCTGCACCTGCTTCGGCGTTCGCAGGCGTTCGAGGAGTGCCCGTTCCTTCGGCCGGAAGGCGGAGAGTGGCGGCGGGAGAGACCCCGTGTGGGCGGGCGCCGAATCCCGGGGTTCGGCAAGCCGGCGGGCTTTCCGCTCCAGTCGAAGGGCGCAAGCCCTGGGGTCAGTACTCTTCAACCTGCCCGTCCCTGGCGTCGAGGTCGATGCGCATGATCCATTCGCAAGTCATCAGCCGGCTCTGGTAGAACTTCTCAATCGTTGCCTGGTCGGCCGCTTCGGCCTCACACAACATCCGCCCGCCGAGCTGGCTGGAGACGGCGCGGCGGAATTTGACCTCCGTGGCCTGCATCAGTTGCTGCATCAAATCTCGCGTTGCCTGCTTGGTCAGGCAGGCGGTCGTGTGCGCAGAAAAGTAAAGTGGCATCGTTCCCTCACCGGTGTGAATGGGGCGCGCAGAATGCGAATCGGGCGCTCTCACGCGTCCCGAGCCCCCTCCGCGCCACCCGCTGGAGGCGGTGCGACGGACGGGCCTGAGGCGCCCGTTGAAAGCGCGGTATCATACCAGCGGAGGCCCGCCATGCGCTTCGAGAAGTTCTCTTTCGGCTCGATTGAGATTGACGGCGTCCGCTACGAGCACGATGTGGTGATTGACCGGGGAGAAATCCGCAAGCGCAAGAAGAAGCCCTCCAAACCCTTCCGAGAACAGTTCGGACACACGCCGCTTTCCGCGGAAGAAAAGATTCCCTGGAAGTGCCGCAGACTCGTCATCGGCACGGGCGCTTACGGCTCGCTGCCGGTGATGGAAGACGTCCGGCTCGAAGCCGAGCGGCGCAAAGTGGAACTGCTGATCTTTCCCACCGAACAGGCGATTGAATTCCTGAAGACCAATCCCGAAGAGACCAACGCCATTCTGCACGTGACGTGCTAAGAATGTCGGCGAGCGGCGCACTCACTCCCCGGCGACTGGAGGTGAAAGCTGCCGCAGAAAATCGTGAGGGGAGGTAATCGGGATGCCTCGGAAGGGATGGAGTGCAAGCAGGTCGGAATCACCGGTGACAATGTGTGTCGCGCGCCCGCTTACGGCGAGTTCCAGAAACTTGTCGTCTTGAGGGTCACGGCAAGCTTTGATTCGAACATCGGTCTCAATCCACTCCGCTTCGCGCGTGAGAGCTGCCAGGAACATCCGAACGTCCTCTTCGTCGATATATCGTCGTATCCGCCTTCTGCTCAGAACATCGTACAGTTCGGCGAGAACTTCGAAGGAAAGTAAGACTTTTCCATTTCGGACCGCAAGGTCGAATGCCTGGCGTGGCCTGGAGTCGGGCAGCAGCAGCGCGCTGATCAGGATGTTCGTATCGAAGACGCAGCGCAACTATCCGCCCTTAAGGAGGGATTCCAGAATTTCCGGAGTGAGGCCACGGGCCTTGGCCTTGCGTCCAGCCTCATCGAGGACTTGATGGAGTGACGGGTAATCTCCGGAAGCGAGTTCACGAAGCCACAGGCTCAGCAGGGCCTGAATCTTCCGTTTTTCTTCCGGTGCGGCGGAGTTGTACGAGCGCGCCGTCTGCGGGTCGAGCGGGATCGTAATGGTGGGCTTCTCCATCGCCGGAAGTCTCTCCAGGCGATTATACCGCAAAATTCGCTGCCCAACCTCGGTCCTCAGCCACCCCCATGTCTCGGCAAACCTGCTTGACGGCCGCACTCAGAGACCTTACCGCATTGATTCGACGGCGGTGACGAGCAGAGCGGATTTTTCGGCGAGGTTCAGCGCTCGCAGCAGGTCGCCTTCGCTGAGCGCCTTTTCGGACTGAGCGAGGAAGGTGCGAGCGTCCTCCACCGTCTTGCGTGCGCCGGCCGAAAGCCGCGCGCCGGCCAGGCGGTTGAGTCGCGGGTGGAGGTCCTGCTGAATGCCGACGACTCGCCGCTGGAGCGCCGCGGCCTGCTGCGGAGTCTCGCGCGGCGCAAGCGCCGGCACTTCTGGGACGGGAGTGAGGATGGCTTCCGCCGACCCCTCGCCCGCGTCGGACGGCGCCGCCGTCTCGGCGCGCGGCGCGCGGCGCCGGGCAGGCGGTTCCGGAGGCGGCTCAGGAATTTCTACCGGCACGACCTCCTCGGCCACAGGCTCCGGCTCCGGTTCTCCGATGATGAGGACGGGAGGCTCCTCCACCTGCGCAGTCGTGGCCACCGGCGGCGGAGGAACGTAAACGACGCGCACGGCGTTCTGCCGGCGGGGACAGCCCCAGACCAGCAGCGTCAGCGCGCACAGCGAGTAGAAAGGCCGACTCTTCACGGTTATCGCAATTCTATCACCTTTGAAGCGAAAACCGTGTCCGGGGTGGCCTTCTCGTGCGGTGAAGACCCCGGCCAGTCTCGGTAAGGCTGACCCTCAGCGTTTGCCGAAGCGCAGCACCAGGCCGCCGGAAACTCGCACGTTATCCTGGCGCTGATTGAAGAAGGGGGTGATGAAATATTCGGCCTGCACGACACGGATCGCGACGTTCTGGTGGACGCGCAGGTCGAATCCGCCGCCGAACGCCGCCGCAAATTTGGTGGCGGCTTGAGAAATGCCGACGTAGCCCTCGCTTGCCCGGATGCCCCCCAGCAGGACGTGCGCGAAGGGCGTGACGGACTTCGACCGGCGATAGGAGAACTGCGGACCAAAGAGAAAAAGGTAAGCGTTGACATTCACGCCGCCGGGCTGCGCGAGGTGGCCGCTGAAATCGGCTTTGCCGCCGAACCAGGAGTTGAGGTTCTCGTTCAGGGAAAAGTTCCAACCGTTGAAGGTCTGGTTCTGGCCGCCGAAATCCGCGCGCAGGTAGGAGTAGCCGCCATAGATTTCCGCTTTCGGGACTTCGACTTCCTCGGCCTGCTGCGCCGCCGCCGGCAGCGCCAGACTCATCATGAGAGCGGCTGACCACAGTGACTTTCGCATGAATCGGCCTCCTGAAATTCGCGGAACTTCCTCCTGGTCCGCGGCAAATCCTCACTTCGAGCGCCGACTGAGCGGCGCTAGTTAACCGTTAAAGTGACGCTCGTCGTGCGCGTCAGGCTGCCGGACGTTCCGGTCAGCGTCAAGGTTACCGTGCCCGCCGGCGTCCCGCTCGGAACACCGACCTTCGTACCTCCCGCGCCGCAGGCCGACCACACCGTCACCGCCAGGAACACGGCGGTGAGGACCCATCCGGTGCGGCGGCGGGCGCGGAGAGCCAGTGCAGCCAGAATTACGAACGCGGCCACTGCCGGCAGCCAGGGCACCCGGAATGGCGGAGGAAGTTCGGGCAGTCCGCCCGGCGGCAACATCACGCGCGCCGTCGTCGTCACGGTGACGGTGGCCGACGAGGGGTTCGTCCCGTCGAGCGTGAGCGCGTTCGGCGTGACGGAGCAACTGGCTCCCGTGGGCACGCCGGAGCAGCCCAGGTCCACGCGACCGTTGAACCCGAAGAGCGGGTTGACGGTGAGCGTGTAAGTCGCCGTCCCTCCCGCGGAAACGGAAGCGGATGCGGGCGCGGCCGAGAGCGCGAAATCGCCGCCCGTCCCCGTGAGCGAGACGATGTGCGGACTGCCCGCCGCGTTGTTGGTGATGGTCAGCGCGCCGGTGCGCGTGCCGCCGTCCGTGGGAGAAAACGTCACGGTGAACGAGCAGCTCCCGGTGGGCGGGATCGTCGCCGGACAAGTGTTGGTTTGCGCGAAATCGCCGCTGATCGTGATATTGCTGATGACCAGATCGGCCGTCCCCGTGTTCGTCAGCGAGACGCCCTGCGGGGCGCTCGTCGTGCCGATGGGCGTGCTCGGGAACGTCAGGCTGGTCGTATCGAGCGAGACGAGCGGCAGGATACCGAACCCCGACAAACTGACCTCGCGCGGGCTGCCTGCGGCGTCGTCGGTGATGGTGAGCGTGCCGGAGGCGGGCCCGGGCTGTGTCGGCAGAAAGCTCACGTCAATGGTGCAGCTTGTGCCGGCGGCGAGTTGCGCGCCGCAGGTGTTCGTCTGCGCGAAGGGTCCTGAGACCAGAATGCTTTGGATCGTGAGCTCGCCGTTGCCGATATTGGAGAGGGTCACCGTCTGCGCCGGGCCGGTGGCGCCCTGCTCGCCGAAGTTGAGGCTCGTGGGAGACAGACTCACCACGGGCTCGGTGCCGTGGCCGCTGAGGAGGACTTTCTGCGGGCTGGTCGGGTCGTCGTCCGTAATCGTCAGCTCGCCCGTCAGGATGCCCGTCTGGCTGGGCGCGAAATGAACATTAATCGTGCACGAGGAGTTGCCCGCCAGGCTGTTGCCGCAGTCGTTGTTCTGGATGAAGTCGCCGCTCGCATCAATCCCGGAGATCTTCAGAGTGCTTGAGGAGGAATTGGTCAGCGTGACGCTTTGCGCGTCGCTGACGGTCCCCACGGTCTGGTCACCGAAGAACAGGCTGTCGGTCGAGAGGCTCACGGCCGTGCCCGAACCGCTCAGGTTCACGACGGTCGGGCTGTTGGGGACGTTGCTCGGGATCTCGAG
>CAZKXX010000001.1:45111-67075 GCA_964556705.1 uncultured Acidobacteriota bacterium | reverse complement strand
CTCGAGCCGGCCCGAGCGCGCGCCGGTCTGCAAGGGTGTAAACGTCACCTCAATGGTGCAGTTGGCACCGGGCGCGAGCGTCGCGCCGCTGCACGTGTCACTCGCGATGGCAAACTCCCCGGTGATGGTGACCGTCCCGATCACCAAATCCGAGTCGCCGTTGCTCGTGACGATCACCGACTTCGGCGGGCTGGTGATGTTCACCGCCTGGTTGCCGAAATTCAGGCTGCTGGCGGAGAGCGCGATGTCCGGCCCCACGAGCACTTTGGCGACGAAGGCGTCGCAGTTTCCGGCCGTGCTGGCCTGGAAGGCCCGCCGCGTGGGGAAATCGTTCGAGCAGGTCTCACCCGTGACGTAGGCGTTCTCAAGGCGGTCCACCGCAATTCCATAGCCGATTTCGGCCCCCGTGCCGCCCAAATAACTGGACCAGACCAGACTCGAGGCCGTCGGGTCCAGCTTGGTTACAAAAGCGTCCGTGTTTCCGCCGCCGTATTCGGGCTGGAAAGCGGTTGTGATGTCCACCGGGAAATCGAGCGATTTTGTGAATCCACTCACATAGGCATTTTCGGCGGGGTCAACAGCGACGGCAAGGGCCGTGTCGGCGTTGGCGCCACCGAGATAGGTCGAGTAGATCAGCGATGCGGCGCCGGCTTGCGTGGCGTCGAACTTGCTGACGAAAGCGTCGCCGTCACAATCGCCCAGCGTGTTCAAGGCACAGGCCCCTTGCAGTACGCCGAGGGTGACTGGAAAGTCGAGGGAATTGGTCTGGCCCGCCACATACGCCATGTTGTTCCGGTCCACCGCGATGGCGTTCCCCTGGTCAGCGCCAATCCCGCCCAGGAAGGTCGAGTATGGGCAGGAAGCGGCACCCGCGGCCGTCGTGTCAATTTTCGTGACGAACGCATCCGACGCTCCGTCGAACACTGCATCGAAGGGAGTGCCGCACGTGGGGAAGTCGGCGGAACTGGTAAAACCTGTAAGATAGGCGTTGCCCGCTCCGTCGGCGGCGATACCGTGACCCTGATCGTGCCCCGTGCCTCCTAGGAAGCTCGAATAGGTCAGGGCGGCTCCTTTCGCGTCGAGGACCGTTACAAAGGCGTCGACTTCCGCGATGAAGGCAGGCTGAAACGCGCTGGCGGCGGTGACAGGATGGTCCGCCGACAAGGTTGTGCCAGTTACGTATGCGCTCCCGTTCACGTCCACGGCGATCGCCAGCCCGTGGTCGTGGTCGCTGCCGCCGAGAAAGCTGGAATAGACGATTTCGGAACCCAGAGGGTTAAGCTTTGTGACCACCGCGTCAGAAAAGAATCGTCCCAGCACTTCATTGCATCTGCCGGCGGCGTCGGTGCCACAAGCCGAGTCGAAAGCGTTAGCCGTTGAGGGGTAGTCGGGAGAAAGAGTCGTCCCAGTGACATAGGCTGCGCCGAAGGCATCCACAGCGATTCCGCCCGCAAGTTCGCGCGCCGAGCCGCCCAGATAGGTCGAATAGACCAGCGCCGAGCCGTCTGCGCTCAGCTTGGCGACGAAGAGGTCGTCAGGAAAATCAAAGCCGCCCCCCAGGTTCGGCTGCAACGGATGTTCGGTGGGGAAGTCCACCGAATCCGTCTGGCCGACGATGTAAGCGCTCCCCAGGCTGTCGAGCGCGATGCCCTTGGCCGAATCAATTTCGCTCCCGCCCAGATAGGTCGAATAGCTGAGGACGGGGTCGATCACCAGCGGGCGCGTTGCGTCGTAGGAAGCGAGTTCAAACGACAGTTCGAATGCTGAATTCTGAATTGTGAATTCTGAACTGCCCGCTTCTGATTGGCCGCCCTTCCCATTCGGCCGTTCGGGACTCCAATCATCAATTTGCGGTTCCGCGGCGCGCAGAACGAACCGTCCATCCACAGCTTCGCGCTGTCCGTTTTCGCCGAGCTGATAAATGACCGGTTTGCGGAGGCGCACTTCGCCGGTCTCGAGCGCGATCAGAACGTCGCCGTTCGGGTCCACGCGAACCGATTGAGGATTGATGATTGCCGATTGGCGATTTTCGATTTCAGTTTTCCTGCCATTTTCCGCGCGCTGAAAAGGCTCTAACCCCAGACGAATCAACGTCGGATCGGCGCCGGGCACGACGACAAAATCGAATTCGAGTTCGCGGCCGTGGCCGTAATAGACCAGGTCAATTCCCGGATAGACTTCGCGCGCCAGCACGCGACGAAAGTGCGGGATGTTGCTCCTCCACTTTGCCGGGTCATTGCCCTTGAAGTAGTGGCTCTTTCCCGGCAGTTCTTCGAGCCCGACCATTTCTGCGCCGGCCTCCGCGCCGAGGAGCTTCAGCCGCAGGACAGCGCGGGAATGCTGCGGTTCGAGTTCGGGGTTTTCACCTTCGGAAGGGGTTGCGCCGCGCAGTCGGAGGACCGCGCCTTCCGGCGTCAGAAAGAGCAGGTATCCAATTCCCCGTGAAAGAAATCGGACGCGTTCGTCGGTCTGGCCGCGATTGGGCTCAAAAGCCAGAGGGAGACTGGAAAGGACTTGGCGAAGCCGGGCGCCTGGGGGTTCAACGCCGCGTCTGGCGGCGGAAGCGGAGGCAGCCGTTGGCTCACCCTCCCCTTCCGTGATCAGCGCCCCCGCGGGCCTGTCGCCCGCGCGAGAGAAAGCCGGCGCCGCTACTTGGGCCAACACGACCAGCGCGGTGGCCGCGGTCAGTGTCGCGTAAGGCCGTATCCGATAAAGCTGTCGCTTCTCCATAGTGCTCTCAAGTTTTTTGAAGTGACGAACGTGACGCGCATTATACCTGCCGGGCGGTTTTTTTCAAAAGAAAAACTCCTTGAGGTCGGCTGGCCGGTGCTCGCCACACTGTCCGACCGGTGAAGCGCCCCGGCCCGGCGTTATTTAATTTATAAAGGGTGGTGGTCGCGCCGGTGAAATTGGGGTCGGATCTCGCTTAACTTCCGTCCTGCGAAGCAGATTCGGAGAGCATGCGAAGAGTGGGGATGCGCGGGGAGACGAATCGGATTCCGAAAGTTTGAAGCAGGACGACCCCCGGCATCCCGGCAAGGCTCAGAAGAGCGAGGATGAGCGTCGAAAGCATCAGCAGAGCAAGGACGGCCAATAGGAGGGTTGCGGGATTCCAGACCCATTCCACTCCCCAAAACCTCAGCGAGATGACCGTTAAGGTGCTGGTGATCATGGCTCCGGAAAAAAGGGTCAACAGGGTGGGGAAAAGGAAAAGCAGCGCGGCTACGCCCGCGCCGATGGCCACGACAAAACGGAGCAGGAGGTAGAGGACAAAAGAGATCGGCTCGGCCCGCGCCAAGCCGAGGAGCCGGCGCCACGCGGCAGCCAGTGGGAGGCGTTCCGCCACCATGACAGGGACCGCCAGGTCGTCGGTCAGCGCCGCGAATCCGGCCAGCAGAAGTCCGGCTAGGACCGTGCCGGCGAGCAGTGCCGCGACAAGCAGGGAGGTGGTGAGCGAGGTTTCCGTCGTGCTCAGGTATGGCCGCACAAGCAGTACCACGGTGCTGAACGACAAGCCCATCGTCACCAGGATACCGAGCAGCCAGCGGAAGTAGGAGCGGGTCAGCGCCCGATGCTTCCGCGCCGCCATTCGCAACGCGGCGCGCCGCTCCAGAATCGTGTCCACCAGCGCGAAGCGGCAAAGGGCGCGAATGTAAAGGAGTGAGAGCCCCACCGCCAGCGCCACCAGCACCATCACACCCAGCAGCCAGGCGTTCTCCGCCAGGAACATTTGGAAGCTTTCGAGGCGCCATCCCAGACCGAAGTCGGAAGGGAGCGAGCTCAGGCTCCAGTGGAACGCCGCGGTCGAAGTTCCCCCGCCGAGAAACAGACCAATCAGGCACAGGCGTATCCAGCGGCCGGGAAGGAAGGGGACAAAGAGCAGCCGCAGTGTGTCATAGAACGCCGCGCGCAGGGCCTCAACCGGAGAGCTCGCCGGGCTGGCGGGCACAGTCGTCGGCCCGCGGAGCGGGGTCGCTTCCGCAGGTGAAGGGGAAGAGCTCACACATCCTCCTCAGTGGAGGCGGGCCCTGCGGGGCCCGCGCGGCCGGGCTGATATTATTCAGGGTGCCGCCCCTTTCATCTGATCCACGAACAGCCGGTGCCACTCCTCGCGCTTCTCCAGAACGTATTTCCTGGCGTCCTCGAAGCTAGCGTACGTGCGCTTGCCCTTGATCAGGTTGCAGGGCTGGCAGGCGGTGACCAGATTTCCCATATGGCGCGCGCCGCCACGCGCGTGCGGATGGACGTGGTCGATGGTCAGGACCAGCCAGTTCTCAAAATGCTTTGTCCCGTCCAGGCCGCAGTACTGGCATTTGAAATGATCGCGCCGAAAAACCTTCATCGCGTCATCGCGCGAGATTTTCGGCCCGTGTCCAAAAATCAGGGCTTGCAGCTTCTTGAGGGGCATAGGACCTCCTTCTGAAGCGTGGACAGCCTTTCGCCACGCTGCCGTGAACGGCAGCCTCGGTCAGACGTCTGGCCCGAGGGCTTATCCTACCGCCGCGCGGAGGGGAATGGTAGAGGTTGCGGCAGCGCGGCTGTCCGGCGGGGGAAAGCCGTCAGCAGATCGTCAAGGCGGGGGTCACCGCGCCGAGGGGCGCTGCTTCGTTACACGGGTTGCGCGGCAGCGCGCGGGCGAGGAAGGGAAATGCGAAACGTCGTTCCCTCATTGGGACGGCTTATGAAATCGATCGTCCCGTTGTGAAGCTGGACGATCCGGTAGGCCATGGCCAGGCCGACGCCCGAGCCGCCGGGCCGGGTGGAATAGAAAAGGGAGAAGATGCGCTTGCGGGCTTCGGGCGGGATGCCGCAGCCCCGGTCGGCGATTTCCAGTTCAACGTGGTCCCCGAAGACGCGCGGCGTCACGCGCAGCTCGCCGCCGGAAGGCATGGCCTGGCAGCCGTTCAGGACGAGATTCAGGAGCGCCTGCTTGAAGAGGTCGCGGTCGAGGGCGAGGTTTGGCGGGTTGCTGTTTGATTCGAGCACGAGGCGGATGTTGTTCTCGCGGGCCTGGGGTTCGACGAGCGTGAAGACCTCACGGACGAGCGCCACAAGGTCGGTGGGGTGCGGGCGAAGTTCGAGCGGTTTGGTGAAATCGAGGAAGGTGCGCACCACGCGGTCGAGGCGGCGGATTTCCGCCGAGAGAATTTCGAGCTGCGGCTTGACGCGGTCACTTTCATTTTCGAGCTTGGTCTTGAGGAGCTCGAGTTGGAGGACCATGGCGTTCAAGGGGTTCTTCACCTCGTGCGCCACGCCGGCGGCGAGGCGGCCGAGGGCGGCGAGCTTGGCTGTCTCGTCGAGTTCGTCCTCGAGCCGGGCGCGGGAGGAAGCGTCCCGCAGCGTGACCAGCGCGCCCATCGGCCGGCCGTCGTCCTCGATGAACTGGAGACTGGCCGAGACGCGCGGCGTTTCGGCGTCGCCCGTTTCCACCACCTGCCAGCCGAAAGAGCGCCGCTCGCTGAAGGCCTGGCGCAGGAGGCGTTCGAGCGGCCGATCGGAGGCGAAAATTTCCGCCGCCGAGCCGTGCCCCAGCCCTTCACCCTTGCGGCCCAGGAAGCGCCGCGCAGCCGGCGTGGCGAGCACCAGCCGTTCCTGCGCGTCGAACAGGAGCATGCCGTCGGTGAGGTTGGAAAGGAGCTGGTCGAGGTTTTCCTTCAGGGCGACGAAGGCCGCTTTCTCGCCGCGGATCTGTTCACCCAGGAGGCTCAGGCGGGAGGAGAGGATGCCCCACTCGTCGCGGCGGTTCAGAGGCACCGCGCCCGCGTACTCGCCCCGCGTCATTTGCTCGACGCTGCGCGAAATGGTCTCGAGCGGCCGCAGCAGGTTATAGGCGAGCACGCCCGCCGAGAGCGTGGAAAAGATGATCGCCAGCCCCGAGAGTACCGCCGCCGACCGCAACTCGGGCGTGATCTGGTTGCGGAGGAAAAGCGTCGAGACGCCGACGCGCACGTCGCCGAGCGGCGCGCCGCCGAGCTCCAGCGGCAGCACGATTTCGTAAACGCGCGGCTCGCCGTAAATGGCCTGCAACTGCGGGATCAGTCCGGACTGCATCAATTCGCGGTAAGGCGGCACTCGCGCAATCGGACGCCCGGCTTCGGCGGGATCGTTGTGCAGCATGATGCGATTCCGCGGGTCGCTGAGCGCCACGTAGTAAATCGTGGGCGAATAGGCGATGGCCGATTCCACCACCGAGCGGAGCCCGCGGTCCGCGGCGAGCGTGGATTCGACGAACTGGCGGAGCTGCTCGGGATCCTGGAGGTCGGTCCCCAGCGGCGGCCGGGCTTCCGCCAGGGCGGTTCGCGCCTGGTGGTAAACCTCCTGGGCGACGAACTCGCCCCGGCTTTCCACCTCGCGCAGCGCCTGGCGGGTCAGGCTGGAAAGGTGCAGCGAGGAGGTTGCCAGCACCACCAGCCAGACCAGGAAGGAAACGAGCGCCGTGAGCTTAGCCTTGAGGCTGAGCCTCATATTCTTTCAGCTTGTTGTGAAGCGTCTTCAGGCTGATGCCCAACAATTCCGCCGCGCGGGTCTTGTTGTTGTGGGTGAAGTTGAGCGTCTCGAAGATGAGGCGCTTCTCCGCTTCCTCCACCGTCATGCCAGCGCGCAGGCGGAGGCCGTCGCGTGAATCGGCGCGCAGCGGGGCGGCGAAGTCGGGCGCCAGGTCCTGCTTGCGGATCGAATCCCCGGGACAGGTGACGAGCGCCCGCTCCAGCGTGTTCCGCAGCTCGCGCACGTTGCCGGGCCAGGAGTGGCGCCGGAACGCCTCCAGCACCGCCTCGTCCACGCCGCCAACGTTACGGCCGTGCTTCCGGTTCAGGTCCTCGATCAGCCCCGTCACAAGTTCCTCGAGGTCCTCGAGGTGCTCGCGCAGCGGCGGCATGAAAATGTGGACGACGTTCAAACGGAAGTAGAGGTCGCTGCGGAGCTGGCCCTTTTCGATCGCTTCCTCGGGAATCTTGTTCGTGGAAGCGAGCACGCGCACGTCCACGGGGGTTTCCGTCTTGCTCCCCAGGCGGCGAACCTTCGAGTCTTCGAGTACGCGGAGGAGTTTCGCCTGCGTCGTGACCGGCATCTCGCCCACTTCATCGAGGAGCAGCGTGCCGCCGTCGGCGAGTTCGAAGCAGCCCACACGGCGTTCCACGGCGCCCGTGAACGCGCCCTTTTCGTGGCCGAAGATTTCGCTTTCCATCAGGGTCTCGGGAATCGCCGCGCAGTTGACGGCCACGAAAGGTTTGGCCGCGCGCGGGCTCAGCTCGTGGATCGTGCGCGCCGCCAGTTCCTTGCCCGTGCCGCTTTCGCCCGTAATCAGCACCGAAGCGCGCGACGGCGCCACTTGTTCAATCAGGGACATCACGGCCTGCATCTTCTTCGAGCGGCCCACCAGCCGCCCCAGCACGCCCAGGTCGCGAAGCCGCCGATGGGCGATTTCCAGCCGACGGCCGCTGTCCTGGCGTTCCAGCAGGTTGCGCAACTCCACCTGGAGACGCTTCGGGTCCACGGGTTTCTCGAGGAAGTTAAACGCGCCGAGCTTCGTCGCCTCCACCGCCTCCTCGATACTTCCCTGGCCGGTCAGCATGATGAAGCCCGTGTTGGAATTCTGCTCGCGGATCTGCCGCAGCAGCTCCATTCCTGACAGGCGCGGCATGCGCAGGTCGGAAAGAATCACCAGCGGATTGAAAGCGGAGAACTTTTCCAGCGCCTCGGACCCGTCCGCCGCCATTTCCGCGTCGTATCCCCAGGCGCGCAGCAATTCCGCCAACCCGATCCGCTCATGAGCTTCGTCTTCAACGACCAGGATTCTCGCTCCTCTGCCCACCGTGGTTTCACCTCTCGGTCAGATTATGGTACAACGCTCCGAAGCGTGTTCATAGCAGACGATTCGGGACGCGAACATGTAAATCTTACACGCTTGGGAAGACAGATACGCTGCCCAACTTCCTTTGAAATCAATCAGTCGCGGCGTCCGCCTTCGGAAAGGCAAGTGTCGTGCCATAGTTGCAGAAGAGGAAAGATCTGACCGCAGGCAGCAACCTTCGCCTGCGGTGAATCCAAGGGAGCAACGGTCGGACAACCTCGAAACGAAGGCTGAGGCTCAGGGTTCGGACAACGCGAACAAAAGGAGAACCAGTCGAGGCAACCCAAAGGAGGATGTGATGAAGAAGTGGATCTCAACCGTGGTGGCGTTTGCCGTGTTGACGTTCATGGCCGCGCCCGCGTGGGCGCAGCAGGGCGGCGGCGGCAAGGGCGGTGGCAAGGCCGAATCCGCCAAACCCCAGCAGGGCGGCGAGACGAAAGGACTCGAACGCGCTGCGGAAGCGCACGAGGCCAATCCGGGCAAAGCCGAAGCGAAGGGGATGGAAAAGGCTGAGGAGCACGTCGGACAAGCTGCCCAGGTGGAGAAGAAGGCAGAAAAGGGTAAAGAGGCTAAAGCGAAGGCGAAGGGGAAGGACAAATCCAAGGCCAAGGGGAAGAAGAAGGGCGAGGGCATCGAGGCCGCGTCGGAGTAGGTTCAGGCCTCCATTCACGCGCACGCGTCGGGCACCCTGAAACGCCTCGGGGCCTGACGTGTGCCCCCGCCTCCCCCCAATTCAATCCCCGGTGACTTCCTCTCAACTCGTGCTTGGCGTCCGCCGATAAGTTTATTTGGATTATACTGAGGCGCGACGCATGCTCACCGAGCCCAGCATTTCCCCCAGCGTGCTCAGCCTTAGTGTTGACGATGACAAGGCAGTCCAACGGCCTCGCCGGTTACGCTGCGTACTATCCAAGGTAAGTTCTTCATGCGGAGGATAGTTAACGAGCATTGGAGGTTTAGGGAACTTCCGCAGAGAACGAGGAATGGACTATAGTCCCGCGCTTTTGCGGTGGATGGTGACATGAATTTGGAACCGGTGGTTCTGATCGTTGACGACGAAGCGGCCGCTCGCCAGTTTTGCGCGGAGGCTCTGAACGGCCTCGACTTTCGGGCGGAGGCCGTGCCTTCGGCCCGCGACGCGCTGCGTGTGCTGGAGCGCGGCGGCGTGGACATCGTCCTCACGGACCTCGTCATGCCCGAGATGAGCGGGATGGAATTGCTGAGGCAGATCCAGTCGAAGCACCCGCAGGTGGACGTGGTGATCATGACCGGTTACGGCTCGATCCCTTCGGCCGTCGAAGCCATTCGCCAGGGGGCTTACGACTACCTCAGCAAGCCGTTCAAGGCCGAAGACCTCGAGCGTGTGATGTTGCGCCTGCTCGAGAAGCAACAGTTGCTGGCTGAAAACCGTCTGCTGCGCGAGCAATTGCGCTCCCAGCAGGGTTTTGCCAGCCTCGTCGGGACTTCCGCGAAGATGCAGAAGGTGTATCGGCTCATTCTGAAGGTGGCGCCGCGCCGCCATCCGGTGCTGATCGTCGGCGAGAGCGGAACGGGAAAGGAACTGGTGGCGCGCGCCATTCACACCTACAGTCCGTGGAAGGACAAGGCGTTCGTGCCGATCGATTGCGGAGCGCTTTCGCCCACGCTGATTGAAAGCGAATTGTTCGGACACGTGCGCGGCGCCTTCACCGGCGCCACCCAGACGCGCGCCGGACTGCTGGCCGAGGCGCACGGCGGGACGCTCTTTCTCGACGAGATCGCCGAACTGCCCGTCGAACTGCAGGTGAAATTGCTGCGCGCGCTCCAGGAGCGCGAAATCAAGCCGCTCGGCTCGAACGAGCGCCGCCGGCTGGACGCCCGCATCATCGCCGCCACGAACCAGGACCTCGAAGAGTGCATCCGCCACGGCACCTTCCGCAAGGACCTTTATTACCGGCTCAACGTGTTTTCCATCCGCATTCCGCCGCTGCGGGAGCGCAAGAGCGATATTCCCGTCCTCGTTCATCATTTTCTCGAACGCGACGCCGTCGAAGGCCCGATCAGCGGCATCACGCAGGAAGCGATGAGCCGGCTGCTCGCCTACGACTGGCCGGGGAACGTCCGTGAACTGGAGAACTCCGTGCAGCGGGCGCTGGCGCTGGCCACCGGGCCGATGATCAAACTCGGGGACCTTCCCTCGCCGCTCCGCTATCACGTGCAGGCGGAAGAAAGCTCCGAAAGCGTCCCCACGCTTCGCGAACTGGAACGCACGGCCATCCTCCAGGCACTCGAGGCCGCGCAGGGCGACCGCGTTCGCGCCGCCAAACTTCTCGGCATCGGCAAGACCACCATCTACCGCAAGCTCAAGGAATACGGAATTGAAGACGTCGCCGCCCCCGCCGGCTCGCGGAGTAACTAGCGCCCTCTTCTCCACGACCATTGATAATCGAGAATTGAAAATTGATAATCGGCGTGCTTTCGTGAGTGAGCGAAGACCGGCCGTTGGGCGAAGCAACCGGCGCGGCAGGGGATCGGTTTTAATCGGCAATCAGCAATCTTCAATCCTCAATTCTTCATGGCCATTGCTCTGGACGCCACTTACACGCTCGAACGGCAGCCGTCGGGCATCGCCGTTTATTCGCGCAAGCTGATTGAAGCCCTGGCGGAGCTGGAAAGCCCGCACAAGTTTCTGCTCTGCTACCGCCTTTCGCGCTGGCGGCAGCGTCAGGAATTTGTCCGGCCGGAAAACCCGCGTTTCCGCATCCGGTATCTGCAACCTCCGCTGACGTTCTGGCTGCCCTTCGAGGCGGAAGTGTTTCACAGCCTTGCGCAGCGTCTGCCGGGAATTCCCTTCCGGCGCGAAATCGTGACCGTCCACGACGTCTTTCCGCTCAGCAGCCGCGAGTATTCAACGGAAGTATTCCAGCGCAAATTCGGCCGGCTGCTCGTGAAGGCGGCGCGGCGAGCCCATCGCATCATCACGCCCTCGCGCTACACGGGCGACCAGGTCGTCCGGCACACGGGCGTTTCTCCGGCGCGGATTCGCGTCATCCCCGAAGGCGTGGAGATGCCGGCGCGCGCCCTCACTCCGCAAGAGCGCCGTCGCGAACACGAAGCCCTGGTGGGCGCGGAGAAGGTCCTGGTCCTGATGATCGGCGTGATTCAGACGCGGAAGAATACGCTGAACGCGCTGCGGGCGCTCGCCTACCTGCCGGAGAAATACCGGCTGGTGCTGGCGGGCGGCGACGGCCACGGCGCCGGGGCCGTGCACGATTTCATCCGCCACCAGCATCTGGAACCGCGCCTTGTCCGGCTCGGGCACGTCCCCGCAGAACGGATTTCGGCGCTTTACCAGGCGGCGGATGTGCTGCTGTTTCCTTCCCTCGAGGAAGGGTTCGGCCTGCCGGTGCTGGAAGCCATGGCGCACGGGTTGCCCGTCGTCGCCTCGAACGTCTCGGCGATTCCCGAAGTGGGCGGCGACGCGGCCGTTTACACCGATCCGCGCGACCCGCGCGACATCGCGGAAAAAGTTCGCCGCGCCGTCGAGAACACGGCGCTGCGGACCGTCCTGATTGAAAAAGGGCTCGCCCGCGCGCGCGAGTTCACTTGGCGGCGCACGGCGGAAATGACGATGGCCGTTTACGAGGAAGTCCTGCAAAGGTAGCGCGGGTCTGTGTTGTGACCCGCGGCGGTCGCTCGCGACAAGTTATGAGCCGGTGCTCGCGTAGTTCCTCACGCCGCGGTTCCACACGAAAATCGCCAGCATCAGAAACACCGCCGCCACGGCGGGCACGAGCTGGAAGTGCAGCGCGTACGCCTCGCGGCGCAGGAAGTGCGTCGAGGGATAAAACGACGCGAAGCCGAAGGGAATGATCCAGCTCAGCAGAAACTGAATGAAGTAGTTGTAGATGGGCAGCGGATAGCGCGCGAAGGTGAGCATGTTGAAGACCGGAGGGACAATCCCCACGCGGTCCTCGAACCAGAACGTCACGGCCGTCAGAATCAGAAAGACGGAGGTGTAAATCACCGCCGCGCACGCGACCATCAGCGCGAACCAGAAATAGTCCGGCAAAGACCAGGGAAGCGCCAGCCGCTTCACACAGATCGAGACGACCACGATTCCCGTCAGGACTTCCTGGAACGATTCGAGCCGGAATTTTTCAAAGAGCACTTGAAAGAGCGTGTCCACAGGGCGGAGCAGGATGCGGTCGAAGCGGCCCTGAACGATGTAAAGGTCGCCGAACTCGTAAAGGTTCCAACTGACGACGTTGAAAAAGCCCAGCGGGATGAGCGAGAAGCCGTAGAGAAAGAGCACTTCGTAGAACGACCAGTCACGCAGCGCGGGGATCTTCGAAAAGAGGACGAGGATGAACCCGAAGCCGAGGACCGTCGCGGCCATGGAAGAAAAGAAGGCGATGAAGAAGTCGGCTTTGTACGCCAGCCGCACTTTGGCGTATTGGGCGAGATAAAAGGTGAAGAGTTTCAAATGACGCTTCATGTCGTTTCGCGTGGACGCGCAGTGCGGTTCGGCGCCCTCTGACCCTTGTCTTCTGACCGCTTACCACCTACTGCCTACTGCTTTTCATCCTCCTTGAATCGTAATCTTGCGGCTCGACCACCGCCACAGCGCGTCGCCGAGGGCGAGCAGCACGGCAACCCAGAAAACCTGGAGCGCCAGCGCCTGCGCGATTTCCACGCCGTTCAGCTTGCCGAGAAAAATCAGCACCGGCGTGTAGCTGATGTGCTGGAAGGGAAGGACGGCGAAGATTTTCTGGAAAATCTCTGGGAAAAATGAAATGGGAATCAGCAGGCCGGAGAAAAGCTCGAGCAGAAAATATTTGGCGCGCAGCAGGCCGAGGATGGATTTCAATCGGATGGCGAACGTTCCGACGGCGAAGTTGATGGCGGCGACGAGCAGGAAGCTGAGCGCGACGCTCGCGAAGAACGCCGCGAAGTGTCCGGCGCTTTCCGGCCCGCGCAGGGGAAAGACGAAATAGAGCAGCAGCGCCGAGGGCGCGGTGAGCAGGATGAGCCGGAAGACCGATTCCCCGAACGCCAGTGAAACGTGCATCCACTGCACGTTGACTGGCTTGATGAGTTCCATCGCCAGGCGCCCTTCCTGCACCGCGTAGGCCATTTCCTGGTCAATGTTGTTGAAGTAGAACGAGCGAATGATCCAGCCGACGGCGACGTAGGTGAGGATTTCGCTGAAGTTGAATCCTTCGATTTCCGTCGAGTGCTCGTAAATCGCCTTCCAGATGAAGTAGTACACCGAGACGTAGATGAAGTAGGTGACGATGCCGGTGTAATAGCGCAGGCGGAAGGCCAGCGTGTTGACAAAACCCACGCGAGCGAACTCCGCGTAGGCGCGGGCCGGACCGAACAGTGCGGGCCGAGGAGCGGGGGAATGGGCGGCGGCATCCACTACCCCACCTCCCCGCTCAGGTAGATGCGTTTCACGATGTCCTCGATAGGCTCTTCTTCCACCAGAATGTCGCGCACTTCGAGCGTATTGACGAGCTGGCGAATGACTTCCGCGGTCGAGTGTTTATCGCGGTCAAACCGCATCAAGTAGGTCAGCTCATCCACGCGTTCGAGCACCATGCCGTCGGCGGACATCTGCGGGACCAGTTCGGCCTGCGCGCGGTCCTTGAGAAAGAACTTGACCTGGTTGTATTTGGCCAGGCGCTGTTTCATCTCGCGGAGATCGCCGTCGAAAAGGATTCGGCCCCTATCGATGATCATGATGCGCCGGCAAAGCTCTTCGATGTCGGAGAGGTCGTGCGTCGTCAGCAGCACGGTCGTCCGCTCCAGCCGGTTGACCTCTTT
This sequence comes from uncultured Acidobacteriota bacterium, assembly GCA_964556705.1. Lineage (GTDB taxonomy): Bacteria > Acidobacteriota > Terriglobia > UBA7540 > UBA7540 > CAZKXX01. The sequence continues at coordinate 53,415 of CAZKXX010000001.1, read as the reverse complement.
CAGGAATTCGCGGATGCGGTCTTTGGCCACGACGTCGAGGCCGATGGTCGGCTCGTCGAGAAAAAGCAGCGGCGGGTTGTGGAGCAGGGACGCGGCCAGGTCGCAGCGCATCCGCTCGCCCAAGCTCAGCTTGCGCACGGGCGTGTGGAGATAGTCGCCGAGGTTCAGGATTTCTGAAAACAGGCCCAGCCGGCGCCGGTAATCAGCGGCGGGAATTTCATAAATCTCTTTCAGTAACTTGAACGATTCGATGACGGCGATGTCCCACCAGAGCTGTGTTCGCTGGCCGAAGACGACGCCGATCCGCTGCGTGTAGTGCCGCCGGTCGCGCCAGGGAACGAAACCGTTGGCGACGATGCGGCCCGCGGTCGGCACCAGGATGCCGGTGAGCATCTTGATGGTCGTGGACTTTCCCGCGCCGTTCGCACCGATGTAGCCCACCATTTCGCCGGGCTCGATCGAGAAGTTGATGTGGTCCACAGCGTGGACCGTCAGATACTCGCGCACGAAGAGGTTCTGAAGCGCGCCCCGCACACCCTCGCGGCGCTTGAAGGTGCGGAACTCTTTGGTCAGGTCGGAGACTTCGACGATGGGCGGCATCGAGCTTCGGGGATTTCCTCGCCCGTTCATTCTAACCTATCCGGCCCGAAGCGCGGGCGGGGGACGGAACCGCGGGCCTGCCGCGCGCGTCTTTCCCGAGGGTGAGGCCACCTTTCGCCGCCGTTTACGTCTAAACGAATTCGGTGTAGTGTGACTAGAATCGGCAGGGGAGAAGTTGACACGGAGGGGGGACTTCGTATGCAGAGTCGTCACTGTTGGGGATGGGCGCTGGCGGCGGCCATCCTCGTTCTGGCGGGGACCGCGCGGGCCCAGGACCTCGCCTCGTTTGAAAAACGCGTTACGACCAAGGTGCTCGAGAACGGTCTGACGGTGATCGTGGTCGAGCGGCCCGAAGCGCCCGTGTTTTCGTTCTTCACGCACGTGGACGTGGGCTCGGACCGCGAGGTTCCCGGCATCACCGGCCTGGCGCATATGTTCGAGCACATGGCGTTCAAGGGCACGGACCGGATCGGCACGAACAATTACCAGGCCGAACTGAAGGCGCTGGAAAAAGTCGAAGCCGCCTACCTCGCCTACGACCTCGAACGCCGCAAGCCGATTGGCCGCGACGAAGCGAAAGTGAAGGAGCTCGAGAAAGCCTGGAAGGACGCCATCGCCGAAGCGGACCGCTACGTCGTCCAGAACGAATTCCCGGAAATCATCGAGCGCGAAGGCGGCGCGGGCCTCAACGCCTTCACGAGTTCGGACACGACGGGTTACTTCTACTCGTTCCCGGCGAACCGCCTGGAGCTCTGGGCCTATCTGGAATCGGAGCGCTTCCTGAAGCCCACTATGCGCGAGTTCTACAAGGAGCGCGACGTGGTGCTCGAAGAGCGCCGGATGCGCAACGAAAGCAACCCGATCGGACGGCTCATCGAGCAGTTCATGGGGACGGCGTTTCTGGCCCATCCTTACGGTCGGCCCGTCGTCGGCTGGACGTCGGACCTGCAGGCGTTTTCGGCGACCGATGCGTTGGAATTCTACCGGCAGTACTACGTGCCGGCGAACATGGTGGTCTCGGTGGTCGGACACGTGAAGGCCTCGGAAGTCATTCCGCTGGTCGAGCGCTATTTCGGCCGGCTGCCGGGCGCTCCCAAGCCGCCCCCGTTGCGCACGGTCGAGCCACGGCAGAACGCCGAGCGCACCGTCGTCCTGCGCGACCCCGCGCAGCCGATTTTCCTCGAAGGCTACAAGAAGCCGGACGTGCGCCATCCGGACGACGCTGTGTACGACGCGGTGGCCGACCTGATGACCAGCGGCCGGACGTCTCGGCTCTATCGGTCGCTCGTCCGCGACAAGAAAATTGCCGCCGCTGCCGGAGGATTCAACGGCTGGCCGGGCGACAAGTACCCGAACCTGTTCGCCTTCTACGCCATCCCCACTCCCGGCCACACGCCCGAAGAGACGCGCGACGCCATCCGGGAAGAGATCGAGCGGCTGAAGAAGGAAGAGGTGAGCGACGAGGAACTCCGCATGGTCAAGACGCGGGCCAAGGCGAACCTGATCCGCAGCCTGGACAACAACTCGGGCCTGGCGATCGCGCTGGCCACGGCGCACGCGCGCCTCGGCGACTGGCGCGAACTTTTCCGGCAAGTCGAGCGGATCGAAAAGGTGAGCAAGGAAGATATCCGGCGCGTCGCCAATGAGACGTTTACTGAGACGAATCGCACGGTCGGGATGATCCAGACCGCTCAGGCGGCCGCGGCCGGCGCGGGGGAGGGAGCGCGATGAGAAGGGGCAAAACATTCCGGGGGTTCCTGGCGGTGGCCGCGGCGATGCTGGTGGTGCCGCTCGTGGCCGGCGCCCAGGTGGCGAAAGACTGGCGCGAGATTCAGAAGCCGCCGCTTCCTCCTTTTCAGCCGCAGCAGCCGATTCGCGTGGCGCTGCCGAACGGCATGGTCCTGTTCCTCCAGGAGAACCGCGAACTGCCGCTGATCAGCGGTACGGTGATGGTCCGCGGCGGCTCGCGCGAAGAGCCGGCCGAGAAAGCGGGCCTGGTCAGCCTCTACGGGGAAGTCTGGCGCACCGGCGGGACGAAGACGCGGACGGGCGACGAACTCGATGACTACCTCGAAGCGCGCGCCGCCAAGGTCGAGACGGGCGGAAGCCTGGAGACGACGTCGGTTTCGTTCTCCTGTCTGAAGGAGGATTTTGAGGACGTCTTTCAGGTCTTCGTCGAACTCCTGCGCGAACCGGCTTTCCGCGAGGACAAGCTCCCCCTCGCCAAGAACCAGCTCAACACCTCGATTGCGCGGCGCAACGACGATCCCTGGCAGATCGCCGGGCGCGAAGCGCGAAAGCTGGTGTACGGCGCGGACTCGCCCTACGCGCGCGTCCCCGAGTACGAAACCGTCGCCGCCGTCACGCGCGACGACCTGGTGAAATGGCATCAGACGTACGTTCATCCCAACAACATGATTCTGGGCGTCTCGGGAGACTTCGACGCGAAAAAGATGGAGGCGAAACTGAAAGAGGCCTTCGGCGTGTGGCCGAAGGGGCCCGCGGCCAAAAAGCTCGAAGTCGCCTTCCAGGATCCGAAGCCCGGCTACTACCTGATCGAGAAGGAAGACGTCAATCAGAGCAACATCCGCATGGTGCACCTCGGAACGAGGCGCGACAATCCCGACTACTTTGCGCTGGAAGTGCTGAACGAGTTTTTCGGCGGCGGCTTCACCTCGCGGCTCTTTTCGAGCATCCGCACGAAACGCGGCCTGGCTTATGCCGCCGGAGGCGTCGTGGGCTCGAACTTCGATTACCCGGGAGTGTTCAACATCCTGGTTGGGACGAAGAGTGAATCGACCGCCGAAGCCATCTCTGCGGTATATGAAGAAATCGACAACCTCTACAAAACCCCCGCTACCCCGGAGGAGTTGCAGCGCGCCAAAGACGCGATCCTCAACTCCTTCGTCTTCCGCTTCGACACGAAGGGCAAGGTCCTGCGCGAGCGGATGACTTACGAGTTCTACGGTTACCCGGCGGACTTCCTGGAGCGTTACCGCGCGGCGATTGAAAAAGTGACGATCGACGATGTGGCGCGCGTGGCGAAGAAATACATTCACAAGGACCGGCTCGCGGTCCTGGTGGTGGGCAGGCCTGCCGATTTTGACCGGCCGCTCAGCTCCTTCGGTCCCGTGACGAAGGTGGATATCACCATTCCCGAGCCGGGCGCGAAGCCGGCGGCGACCGCCTCGAACGCGGAGGGCCGCGCTCTGGTGGCCAAGGTCGTCGAATCGCTGGGTGGATCGGCCAGGGTGCGCGAAGTGCGCGCCCTGCGCCAGAAGGCGGCGATCCGCGCCATGACGCCGCAGGGCGAGATGGCCATCAAGGCCGAAACGCTCGTCGTTTACCCCGACCGGATGTGGCAGAAGATGGCCATGCCTTTCGGCGAAATGCAAATGGTGGTGACACCGGCGGCGGGCGTGATGCAGACGCCGATGGGCTCACAGCCGATGCCGGGTGCGCAGAAAGAAGAATCGCTCCGGAGCCTCAAACGCGACCCGATTTTCGTGGCGCAGCACGCCGACGACCCGCGATTCACTTTCAACGCGGCGGGGACCGAGAAGATCGGCGAAGTGGAGGCGCGCGTTCTGGAAGTCAACGCCGACGGCTCGGTTTTTCGATGGTTCCTGCACCCTGAGACGGCGCGCATCCTGCGCGTCGCCGCCCGGACTACGGGCCCTTCCGGCCCGGCCGAATCGGTGACGGATTTTTCCGAGTGGAAGACGGTGGAGGGTTTCCCGTTCGCGGTCGCTTTCACGCGGACGCGGGACGGGCAGAAGGAATTTACGGCGCAGATTGAGGAGATTGAAGTCAACCCGCAGTTCGACCCGCAAATCTTCGAACAACCCGCCGCGACGGCTCCGTAGGCCCTGCCGGTCGTTCGCGCGTCCCTCTTTGTTCCCGAGGGACGCGCCCGTCGAGGCGCTCAGAAGCGGAACTGCATCCGTCCGAGATATCCCACATGGCCGCGCCGGCCGGGACTTGCCGCGCGCGCCGGGTCTTCAAATCGTTCGTACACGATATTCGACTGGTAGCGGACGTAGGGATTCAGCCACCAGTTCACGCCGAAAGTGATGGATTCGCCGAGGTTCGTGTCCGCGGCGCTGCTGATTCGCAGCCGCGCGTAACGGAACGCCGCCTCCCAGGCGCCGCGCCCGGGCCGCGACGCGAATGGCCGGCGCGGTGAAATCACTTCCGCTGCCTTCGCTTCGCCGGTCAGCAAGTAAGTCCCCGAAACGTACAGACCTTTTCCCACCACGCCGGGCAGGTGCTCGCCGAGCGGGCCGAGATTTTCGCGGCCTTGAAGGGTCTGCGCGTAGCCCGCGCGCAGCGACGCGGGGCCGTAAATCCACTCCGCCTCTCCGACGGCGCGCAGGACTTCGCCGTTCACTTCAACCGATTCGAAGAAATTGGCGCTGCGCGTTTCCGTTTCGCCGCTCACGCTCAGCGCATCGCGATGCCGCCCGCGCGTGAACGAGCCCGCGACGGCCAGTCCCTCCAGCGGGGAAGCGTCAGCCGCCGCCCACGGCGCAACCCTCAGGCGCAGGCTCGTTTCGGGAGTGCCGCCGGTGTTCACCTTGAGTTCGCCCAGTCCGTTCATGGCGGCGAACTGGTACCCGAAGATGCCATCGGCGAGCGTGCCGTGAACCATCACACCGGGTGAGCGGGCGGGCACCAGGTTGTTCATGAGCGAGCGCTCGACGAAGTCCATGACCTCCGAAGACTGCAAGAACTCGCCCGAGATGGGCGGCTTGAACTGTCCGAATTGCACCTGAACCGGGCGCCAGTAACTGAAGTTCAGGAAACCGTCGCGCAGTGGCCTGCTGTCGGTGTCCGCGAAATCGCCCTGAAGGCTGTAAGCGAGATGGCGGAAGAGATATCCCTGGGCGCGCAACCGCGCGCGGCGGAGCACGAACGTGTTCGCCGGAGTCGCCGTTCCCGTGTATCCCCGGAAGTCGAGATGACCGAGGGCGGTGATTTCCATGCGATGCTCGCCGTCGGAGCTCTGGAGAAACGGACGGCCGCGTTCCCACCCGGCGAGCGGCTTGGCGGCCGGGGTTTGCGGGGCGGCGGAACCCGCAGCCGGCGGCTGCGACGCCGGCTCGGGCGCGCTGCTTCCCGCCGCGCTCCGCAGGCGTTCGATTTCGGCGCGGAGCGCGGCGATTTCTTTCTGCTGCTCCGCCGCCTGCCGCTCGAGCGCCTCCAGCGCGGCCGCGGAGCGCTCGAGGCGCTCCTTCCACTCCGGCTCCTCTGCCAGCAGCCCGCGAGCCGGGACCATGACCAGCAGGATGAAGACGACGAACTGTAACTGTGGATTCATAGAGTTTCTCATGGTTCGAAAAGCGCGACCGATGGCGGCATCTTCCGGGCCGTGCGCGCCTCGGTGAACGCCTCAAAGGACTTTTCAAGTTCCTCCCTGTGCTGATACACTAACACTTCCGTTGGGCGTCGGAGTTTCCGATTGTCCAGGCTCCCTTTGGCCGGAGTTCCCGGCCGGCCCCGAGGCCCGAATCTCTTCCGGTCTCCCGGCCCCACGGGAGACATTCTAGTTGAGAAAGGGCAGTGCGCGTTGCCCGATGCGGCGGCCCTGACGGGCTCGCGCCTTTCACGTCTCCGCCCGCGGCAGGAGGGTTTTGAATGAAGACCACCAACAGCAGCGTGGAAACCGAAAAGAGAAGCGCTTCTACGCGCACCACGAAGACGTCTCCGGGTCTGGCGCGCGAGGAGCGGGTCCGCAAGGAGGACCCCGCGCTGCTCAAGGACCTCCTGGAAAAGATGCTGCTCATCCGGCGCTTCGAGGAGAAGTGCGCGGAGCTTTACGCGCTCAGCAAGATCGGCGGGTTCTGTCACCTCTACATCGGCCAGGAAGCCGTGGCGGTGGGCGCCCTTTCCACGCTCGAGCCGCAGGACTACGCGCTGGCCTCCTACCGCGAGCACGGGCACGCGCTGGTGAAGGGCATGGACGCGGGCGAAGTGATGGCGGAGCTTTACGGGAAGCAGAGCGGCTGCTCGCGCGGCAAGGGCGGCTCAATGCACCTGTTCGACAAGCGTGTGGGATTTATGGGCGGACACGCCATCGTGGGCGGACAGATCCCGCTCGGCGCCGGAATGGCGTTCGCCTCGAAATATCTGAAGGAGAACCGCGTCACGCTGTGCTTCTTCGGCGAGGCGGCGGTGAACATCGGCTCGTTCCACGAGTCGCTGAACCTCGCCGCGCTCTGGAAACTTCCCGTCGTCTTCATTTGCGAAAATAACCGCTTCGGCATGGGAACGCCCATCGAGCGAGCCTCCTCGCTCTACGACCTCTCGCAGAAAGCCTGCGCCTACGACATGCCGCGCGCCTGCGTGGACGGCATGGACGTGCTCGCCGTCCGCGATGTGGTGGGCGAGGCGGTGCGCCTGGCCCGCGAGGAGAACATTCCCACGCTCATCGAGGCGCGCACTTACCGCTTCATGGGGCATTCGATGTCGGACCCCGTCCACGGTCACTATCGGACCAAGGCGGAAGTGCAGGAGCAGAAACTTCAGGATCCCATCAAGCGCCTCACCGCGGTGATGGAAGCTCAGGGCGTGATAGACAAGGACACGCTCGAGGAGCTGGACCGCAAGGTGCGCGAAGTCGTCGAAGACGCCGTGGCCTTCGCCGAGCGCAGCCCCGAACCGTCCGCCGAAGAACTATCGACCGACGTGCTGGCGGACTGACACACCGGAGATTCCCGGCAGAGATTTTCGAAAGAGGCGGAGACGGAGCAGAGAATGGCCAACATCACCTACCGCGAAGCGCTGAACCAGGCGATGCGCGAAGAAATGCGTCGCGACGAGCGTGTGGTCCTGCTCGGCGAAGAAGTCGGGTTCTATCAGGGCGCCTATAAGGTCAGCAAGGGAATGCTCGACGAGTTCGGCCCCATGCGCGTGCTCGATACGCCCATCACCGAACTGGGCTTCACGGGCCTGGGCGTGGGCGCGGCGATGGTCGGCATGCGGCCCATCGTCGAAATGATGACCTTCAACTTCTCGCTCCTGGCGCTCGACCAGATCGTGAACAGCGCCGCCAAGATGCTTTACATGTCCGGCGGACAGCTTCCCGTGCCCATTGTCATTCGCGGGCCGGGCGGCGCCGCGCACCAGCTTGCCGCGCAGCACTCGCAGGCGCTCGAAGCGTGGTTCTGCCACGTCCCGGGCCTGAAAGTCGTCGCGCCTTCCACGCCCGGCGACGCCAAGGGGCTGCTGAAGAGTTCTGTCCGCGACAACAACCCCGTCGTCTTTATCGAGTCCGAAGTCCTTTACGGGACGCGCGGCGAAGTTCCCGAGGATGAGGACTACCTGATTCCGCTCGGGGTAGCGGATATCAAACGGCCGGGCAAGGACGTGACGATCATCGCTCACTCGAAAATGGTGTTCGTGGCGCTGGAAGCCGCCACCGAACTCGCCAAGGAAGGAATCGAGGCGGAGGTGATCGACCCGCGCACGCTGCGCCCGCTGGACCTGAAGACGATTCTCGATTCGGTGAAGAAGACGAACCGCGTGGTGATCGTGGAAGAGGGCTGGCCGTATTGTGGCGTCGGCGCGCAGTTTGTGGACTGGATCCAGCACCAGGCGTTCGATTACCTCGACGCGCCGATCCTGCGCGTGACCGGCGCCGACGTGCCCATGCCGTACGCGAAAAACCTCGAACACCTCTGCCTGCCTGATAAGAACCGGGTG
>CAZKXX010000001.1:0-45101 GCA_964556705.1 uncultured Acidobacteriota bacterium | reverse complement strand
TCAGCCGGCCGAAGGGAGACGAATCGCAATGCCGACCCGCGTGCTCATGCCGAAAGGCAGCGACACGATGACGGAAGGGAAAGTTCTGAAGTGGCTCAAGAAGGAAGGCGACGCCGTTTCGGACGGAGACGCCATCGTGGAGATTGAGACCGACAAAGTGGATATGGAGGTCGAATCGCTCGGCGAAGGCGTGCTGCGGAAGATCCTCGTCAAGGAAGGCGATGTCGTTCCCGTCGGCCATTTGATTGCCATCGTTGCCAAGCCGGACGAAAAGATTGGCGACCTGGTGGCCGAGACCCAGAAGGCGGCGGAGGAGGAGCCCCGGGAAGAAAAGAAGGAAGAGAAGCCGCGCGAAGCCAAGCCCGCCGAAGCGCCGAAAGAGGAAGCGAAGGAAAAGACTCCGGAGAAGGAACGCAAGGCGGCGGAAGCGCCGGCGCGCAAGGAAGAAGAGAAGGAGAAAGACGAGCGCGCCGCCGCGGGCGGGCGCATCTTCGCCTCACCGCTGGCGCGCCGCATCGCGCAGGAGAAGGGCATCGACCTCGCCGGCCTGAGAGGCAGCGGCCCGGCGGGACGCATCGTGCGCCAGGACGTCGAACGGGCCGTCGCCGCGGGCCCGGTCTCGGCGCCCGGGGCAAGACCGCCGCGGCCGCTTGCGCCCTTCGAAGGGCCCGAGTACCGCGACGAGCCGCTCAGCTCGATTCGCAAGGTGATCGCCAAGCGGCTGGTCGAGTCGAAAGCGCCTGTGCCGCACTTCTACCTCACCGTGGAAGTGGAGATGAAGCGCGCGCTCGAACTGCGCGAGTCGGCCAACCAGCTCGACCCCGAACTCAAACTCTCCGTCAACGATATCATCCTCAAAGCGACCGCCGCGGCGCTGCGCCAGCATCCGGAAGTGAATGCTTCGTTCCAGGGCGAGTCGGTGCGCGTCTTCAACCGCGTGCATCTCGGTGTGGCGGTGGCGATCGAAGGCGGCGGGCTCATCACGCCCGTCGTGCGCGACGCCGACCGCAAACCGCTTCAGGAAATCGCGCGCGAGGTAAAAGAACTCGTCGCGCGCGCGCGCAACCGCAAGCTCAAGCCCGAAGAGTACCAGGGCGCGACGTTTTCGGTCTCGAACCTCGGCATGATGGGCATCGAAGAATTTTCCGCGGTGATCAATCCGCCCGAAGGCGCCATCCTCGCCGTGGGCGCGGTCGTGGAAAAACCCGTCGTGGTGAGCGGCCGCGTGCGCGTGGGGCATCGCATGAAGATGACTCTCTCCTGCGACCACCGCGTGATGGACGGCGCGCAGGGCGCCAGATTCCTCCAGACGCTCAAGAACATCCTCGAGAACCCCGTTTACCTGGCGTTCTGATCGGACGCGGCACGGTTGATGTTCCGCGCGCGCCGAGCCGCGCCCCTACTCGCCGAGCACCTTGATCAGCACGCGCTTCCGCCGCTGGCCGTCGAATTCGGCGTAAAAGACCTGCTGCCACGGGCCGAGGTCGAGCTTGCCGTCCGTGACGGGCACGACGACCTGATGGCCGACGATGAGGTTTTTCAGGTGCGCGTCGCCGTTGGTTTCGCCCGTCTGGTGGTGCCGGTAATCGCGCCGGAAGGGCGCGAGCTTTTCCAGCCACTCCTCGATGTCGGCGATCAGCCCGCTTTCATCGTCGTTGATGTAAACGCCCGCCGTGATGTGCATCGCCGAGGCGAGCACCAGGCCTTCCCGGATGCCCGCCTTCCCGAGCGCCTTTTCGAGCTCGGGCGTGATGTTGATGAACTCGCGCTGCTTCTTCGTGTTGAACCACAGATATTCCGTATGAGATTTCATTCCGTCTCCCTGCTCAAGAGAATTGCGGACCGTCCTCAGTCCTTCGTTCCTTGTCCGGGGTCACTTCCGCATGAACCGAAGGGATTCGACAGACAACGGACCGGGGACCAGGGACGACGGACCAAGGACAACTGACTACTGACAACTGTTCTTCCACCAGCTACAATGCCGCGCATGTCGACCCCCGTCGCTCTGGTCACCGGGTCTTCGCGCGGCATCGGGCGCGGCATCGCGCTGGAACTGGCGCGCGCCGGATGGAGCGTGGCAATCAATTATGCCGGAAACCGCGCCGCCGCCGAAGAGTGCCGCGAACTCTGCCGGCAGAGCGCTCCGGCGGGTTCGGGCACGACATTTGAAATCTTCCAGGCGGACATTTCCAACCGCGCGGACCGCGCGCGCCTGCTTGCCGAGGTCACCGACCGTTTTGGCTGGCTCGACTTGCTGGTGAACAATGCGGGTGTGGCGGCGAAGGTGCGCGTGGACATCCTCGAGACGACGGAGGAGAGTTTCGACCGCCTGATGGACGTGAACGTCAAAGCGCCTTATTTTCTCACACAGGCGGCGGCGAATTTCTGGCTCTCGCGGCCCGAAGAACTCGCGCGGCGCAGCCCGAAACCGAAGATTGTGACCATCGGCTCGATTTCCGCCTACGCGGCGGGCCTGAATCGCGGCGAGTACTGTGTGAGCAAGGCGGCGCTGGCGATGCTGACGCCACTTTTCGCTCTGCGCCTGGCCGGGCACGGCATCCAGGTTTTCGAGGTGCGTCCGGGCGTCATCTCGACGGACATGACCTCGCCGCCGCACGTGAAGGAACGCTACGACCGGATGATCGAAGAGGGCGTGTGGCCCATCCGCCGCTGGGGAACGCCGGAAGACGTGGGCCGCGCCGTGCGCGCCATCGCTGAGGAGCGGCTGCCGTTTTCGACCGGAGAAGTGGTGAACGTGGACGGAGGGTTTCACCTGCGGAAATTGTAGCCGTCCGTTGTTGGTGGTCGTGGTTGGTTGTGTGCGGGCTGTTATGTGTTGCCGGAAGTCTATTCCCCTTGGCGGAGCCACGGCAGCTCGCCTCCCCTTTGTAGAACGTTTTACCCGTTCCGAGCCACGGGACAACCAACCACTGAAAACCAGTCACCGACAACCAGGAAGGGTCGCGAAATCATTCTTCATGCGAATCAATGCAAACTTGACTCCCTCGGAACTCAAGTCCAAAGCGGAGCGCCTCTTCGAGCTCTCGGGTCCCAAACTTCGCGCCATCGCCGACGCCTGGAAGCCGGAGCAGGGAACGCCCGTCTTCACGGTCCGGGGCGTTTACACGGCGCGAGAGTGGACGGAGTGGACGCTGGGATTTCTATTCGGCTCGGCGCTGCTCGAGTTCGAGGCGACGGGTGACCGGCGGGCGCTCGATTTCGGCCGTACCGGCACGCTCGCGCACATGACTTCGCGCCTGACGCACACGGGCGTGCACGACCACGGGTTCAACATCGTCAGCACGTACGGCAATTTGCTGCGCCTGGCGAAAGAAGGAAAAATCGAAGCGAGCGAAGCTGAACGCGATCACTGGCGCATGGCCCTTCAAGTGAGCGGAGCGGTGCAGGCGGCGCGCTGGACGCGGCTGGCCGACGGTCGCGGCCTTGTTTGCTCCTTCAACGGCCCGCATTCGCTCTTCATTGACACCATGCGCACGCTGCGCTCGCTTGCCCTCGCCCACCGGCTGGGCCATACCCTGGGGGGCGAGCTGGACGCCCGCATTTCGCTCCTCGAACGGCTGATTCATCACGCGCTGGTTACGGCGGAGTATTCGGTCTATTACGGCGAAGGCCGCGATGCCTACGACGTGCGCGGCCGCGTGGCGCACGAAGCGCTGTTCAACGTGACGACGGGCACTTATCGCGCGCCCTCGACGCAGCAGGGCTGGTCTCCGTTCTCGACCTGGACGCGCGGCCTGGCCTGGGCGATGCTGGGATTCGCGGAGGAGCTGGAATTTCTTGCCGCGCTCGGCGACGCGGAGCTCGCGCCTTTCGGCGGGCGCGCCGAAATCGAAGGCTCGTTTCTGCGCGCCGCGGAAGCGACCTGCGACTTTTATCTTACGAACACTCCGCTCGACGGAATTCCTTACTGGGACACGGGTGCGCCCGGGCTCGCCAGACTCGGCGACTATCTCGCGCGCGCGAGCGACCCGTTCAACGATATCGAGCCGGTGGACAGTTCCGCGGCGGCGATTGCCGCGCAGGGTTTGTGGCGGCTGGGGAATTACCTCAGTCGCGTGAAGGGGCGCGATACGGATGCGAAAAAATACCGGCAGGCGGCGCTGACCGTGACCAGCGCGCTCTTCGACGAGCCCTACCTTTCAAAGGACCCGGCCCATCAGGGTCTGATTCTGCACTCCATCTATCACCGGCCGAACGGCTGGGATTACGTTCCGCCCGGCCGCAATATTCCCTGCGGCGAAGCCACGATGTGGGGTGACTACCACGCGCGCGAGCTGGCGCTGCTGGTTCTGCGCGAGGCGCGCGGCGAAACGCCGCTGACGTTCTTCAACATCTAGCAGGTTGCTCAGAAAAAACTTGAGGCTGTCATCCTGAGGAGCCCCGATGCTTTCGATCGGGGCAACAAAGGACCTTTGCATTTGCCTGATACCGGAAATGCAGAGATCCTTCGCCCCGATGAGCGGCGTCGAGGCTCAGGATGACACGCCCTGTCCCCCTTCACGCCAATCGGCGTTTGATTTGTTCGATGAGTTCACCGACATCCACGGGGCGGAAGAGAATCATCTCAAATCCGCGCCCCTTGAGCGTCTGGCGGCGGATCAGACTGGGCGCGGCGATGATCCAGACGGGAAGCTGGCTGGCCCAGGCGGCGAGTTGCTCGACGTCGTCGGCGGGGTCATCGCTCGCGGAGACGTCGGCGAGGACGAGCGCGGGCAGGATTTCACTCGACTCGAGGCTCGCGAGCGCCGGGTCGAGCGCTTCGTGCGCCTCCACATCAAAACCTTCTTCCAGCAGCTGGGCGCGGATCAGCGCGCGCGCCGGCCAGTCTTTTCCAATCAGAAGAATCGCGCTCATGATTTCCCGTCCCGCGCCGCGAGCAGGGTCTCTCCCCCCTTTGGGCGCCCTGGTTCAGCGCACAGATGCTCCGCGTCGAACCTCCTGCCTTCGCTGCTCAGGACGTGTATAATCGCATTTTTCGCGCTGCGCGTCGCGGCGGACAGGGGCGCGCGGAAACCCGACCGGAGTTGAGAGAGTGAAGCGGGCCATTACGGCGGCAGCATTTCTGATTGCAGCCACCGCCGGCGCGTTGACGCTGGGCGGCGGCCGCGCGCCCGCTTCGGCGCTGCGCGCCTTCTCGCCCGCCGCCTCGGCGCGTCACGCGGAATTCGAACGCCTCTTTCTCGCTTCGCCCACCCCCCAACGCGCGCGCGCCGACCTGCGCGAATTGACGCGCGCGCCGCGCATCGCCGGCACCGAAGAAGGGCGCCGCAGCGCCGAATTCGTGCTCGGCGAATTCCGCGCCGCGGGGCTCGACGCGCGCCTTGTCGAATATCGAGTCCTGCTCCCGATGCCGCGCAAGGTCCGCGTGGATCTGGTCGAACCGCACTTCCGTCCCGGGCCGACGCCGGAATCAGAAGCCACTGGCGAAAACGAAAACCGCGGCGCGCCGCGGCCCGCCTACAACGCCTACTCGCCTTCGGGGCGCGTGGAAGCTCCGGTGGTTTACGCGAACTACGGTCTGCCGGAGGATTACGCGCACCTCGACAAGCTCGGTGTGGACGCGCGCGGGAAAATCGTGCTGGCGCGCTACGGAAAATGTTTTCGCGGCGTGAAGGCTTATGTGGCCGAGCAACGCGGCGCCGCCGGGCTGCTGATTTATTCCGATCCCGCCGACGACGGTTTCCGGCGCGGGGAAGTCTATCCCGACGGCCCTTGGCGGCCGGCGACGGCGGTGCAGCAGGGCTCGATCCTTTATTTGACCGGCCACGCGGGCGACCCGCTCACACCCGGCGTGGCCGCGACGGCAGAAGCTCCGCGGCTGACGATCGACCAGGCCCGCACGCTGCCGCGCATTCCCACGGCGCCGCTTTCCTGGCGGGACGCCGCGCCCATCCTCGAAAATCTGCAGGGTTTTGAAGCGCCGGGCGAGTGGCAGGGCGCGCTGCCGTTTGTTTACCGCGTGGGGCCGGGAAGCTCGCGCGTCGAGATGGACCTCGAAATGGACTTCCAGGTGCGCCCCATCTGGAACGTCATCGCGGAGATTCCTGGCGCGACGGAGCCCGAGGCTTGGGTGATCCTCGGCAACCATCGCGACGCATGGGGTTACGGCGCGGTGGACGCCGCGAGCGGCACAGCTCCGCTGCTGGCCGTGGCGCGCGGTTACGGCGAACTGCTGAAGCGCGGCTGGCGGCCGCGACGCACGATTCTGCTGGCGAGCTGGGACGCGGAGGAGTTCGGCTTGATCGGCTCGACCGAATGGGTGGAGGAAAACGTCGAACACCTGCGGCGGCACGCGGTGGCTTATCTCAACATGGACGTCGGCGTTTCGGGGCCGAACTTCAACGCCGCGGCCGTTCCGTCTCTCAGCCGGCTGATTCGCGAAGTGGCGGGCGGGGTGCGCGACCCGAAGACGCAACTGGCGTTGCTCGATGCCTGGAGGAGCCACGCGCCGCAACGCGGGCGCGAAGGCGGACTTTCACCCGCGACTTCGCTCGAGGGACCCGGGGGACCGGGCGAGCCTCGTGTGGGCGAGCTCGGCAGCGGGTCCGACTACACGCCGTTCCTTCAGCACGCAGGAGTGCCCGCCGCCGACCTCGGCTTCAGCGGGCCTTTCGGCGTCTATCACGCTGAGGCTGATGACTTCCACTGGATGGCGACGTTCGGCGATCCGACGTTTGAATACAGCGTGGCCGCGGCGCAGGTGTTCGGCGTGATGGGGCTGCGGCTGGCGGGGGCGGAGATTGTTCCCTTCGACTTCGAGGATTACGGGCGGGCGCTGCGCGGCTACTTCGACCAACTCGAAAAGGAGCTGAAGAAAGCGGGCGCACATTCCGCGCTGCCGGTGGGGCGAGCTCGCGCCTCCGCGACGCGCTTTGCGGAAGCCGCCGCGCGCCTGCGCCGTCGGATGGAAGCCGCGGGCGGCGAGGAGCTTAGGGAGGCCGAACGAAGCGCGCTGAACCGCGCGCTCGTCCAGGTGGAACGCGACTTCCTGCTGCCGGCGGGCCTGCCGGGCCGCGCCTGGTTTCGCCATGCCTTCTATGCGCCCGGCGTGTATACTGGGTACGAGGCGGCCATTTTTCCGGGCGTTCGCGAGGCGGTCGAGCGCAAGGACTGGCAGACCGCGCGCGAACAGTTGCGGCAGGTGCGCGAGGCGATCGAGCGCGGTACAGCCACGCTCGAGCGGGCGATTGCCGCGCTCGAAGCCGCGCGGCCGCCGCAGCGTCAGGGCTTGCGCGGGAAAGATCGAGAAGGATGAAGGTCAAAGTCCTCTTCTTCGGGATGCTGGGCGACCTGACGGGCGCGCGCGAAGAAAATGTGAGCGTGCGTGACGGCTCGCGCCTCGACGACCTCTGGCGCGATTACGAACAGCGCTTTCCGCGCCTGCGCGAGCTGGAAGGCGCGCTGGCCGTCGCGGTCAACCAGGAAATCGCTTCGCGGGCACGGCTGCTGGCGGAGGGCGATGAAGTGGCCTTCATGCCGCCGGTGAGCGGGGGCGCGCCGGACACGGCGGATTTTTTCCGGCTGACGCGCGAGAAAATTCCCACACAGCGGCTGGCCGACGATTTGAAAGCTCCGGCGGACGGCGCGGTCGTGGTGTTTGAAGGAATCGTGCGCGACAACTCGCGCGGGCGGCGGACGCTCTACCTCGAATACGAAGCGTACGAGCCGATGGCCGTTCTCAAAATGGAAGAAATCGGACGCGAAATCCACGGGCAGTTCGACGTGGACCGCGTGGGGATGATTCACCGGCTCGGGCGGCTCGAAATCGGCGAGACGAGCGTGGTGATGATCGTGACGTCCGCGCACCGGCGCGCGGCGTTTGACGCCTGCCGCTACGCCATGGACCGGCTGAAGCAGATCGTCCCGATTTGGAAGAAGGAATACTTCGAGGACGGCGCGGTCTGGGCCGAAGGCGAGGGACAGACGAAAGTTCTGATTGAATCAGTGAAGCATTGAGCCATCGAATCCTTCGCGGGGGAAAAGGCCCGCGGGGAATCCGTGTTGCGCAGGCGCGGCTCGTTGCTTCGGAAACGGAACTGATGCCGAATCACCTGGAAACGGCGGTGGAAATCGCGCGCGAGGCGGGCGCGTTGCTGGCCGACCTCTTCAAGCGACCGAAGGAGATTTCCTACAAGCGTCCTTCCGACCTCGTCACGCAGGCCGACCGGCGCTCCGAAGCGCTCATCGTGGAGCGGCTGCGGAAACACTTTCCCGACCATGACATCGTAGGCGAAGAGGGCGGCGGGCGGCAAACGGACGCGGAATACTGCTGGTACGTGGACCCGCTCGACGGGACGACGAATTTCGCGCACGGCTTTCCGGTGTTCTGCGTCGCTTTGGGTCTGGCGCGGCGCGGTGAAGTGGTGGCGGGAGTCGTGCTCGACCCGATCCACGACGAGCTCTTCACAGTCGAACGCGGGGCGGGCGCGTTCCGGAACGGCGAGCGAATCCGCGTTTCCGAGAACGCGACGCTGGCCGAGAGCCTCCTCGCCACGGGCTTTCCGCCTTTCGCGCGGAACCACGACTTGAACATCCAGTTGTATTTCCGTTTCACGATGCTTTCGCACGGCATCCGGCGGGCGGGCTCGGCGGCGCTGGATTTGTGTTCGGTGGCTTGCGGACGGTTCGAGGCGTTCTGGGAACTGAAACTGAATCCCTGGGACAAGGCGGCGGGTTCGCTGCTGGTGACGGAAGCGGGCGGGCGCGTGAGCGATTTGAATGGCGGCGCGTTCGACCTCCGCGGCGACCCCATTTTTGCCTCGAACGGACTGGTGCACGACGAGATGCTGCCGGTGTTCGCGGAAGTGCTCGCGCAGCGCGTTCCGGCGAGGAGTTGAACACTCGATGCCACAAAGGCTGCTGGCACAGCGGTTGCGGGAGCGCCGCAAGCTGATCACGCTGGCGCTGAACGGTCGGGACGCCTCCGCGCCGCGCGGCATCGGGCCCGACCCGGAATTGACGGAGACCGACATCTGGCTGCGGCGCCTGCCGGAAGCGTTCGACGGTCTGCGCATCGTTCACCTCACGGACGTCCATCACAGCCTGTTCACCCCCCTCGAAGACGTGGAACGCGCCGTGCACCTCGCCAACCGGCTGAAGCCGGACCTGGTGGCGCTGACGGGCGATTACGTCACGCTCTCGCGTTCGACCATCTGGCCGGTGGCGCGCGCGCTGGGGAAGCTGCGGGCGCGGCTCGGTGTCTTCGCGGTGCTCGGCAATCACGATTTTTCGACCGACCCGGAAGAGGTGACGCGCGCCCTGAAATCGGAGCGCATCCGCGTGCTGCGCAACGGGCACTTCGCGCTGCGCGCACGCGGCGCCCACTTGTGGATGGTCGGCGTGGACGACCTCTGGTACGGCGCCGACGACCTTCCCGCGGCGCTCCGTCACGTCCCCTCGCGCGACGCCAAAATCCTCCTCTGCCACAATCCCATCGGCGTTCGACAGGCTGCCGAGCACGGCGTGGACCTGGTTCTCTCCGGACACACGCACGGCGGACAGGTCCGGCTGCCGGTGGTCGGGTCCGTTTACGGGCGCTCGAAGCTCGGGGAGCGTTTTGTGGAGGGCTGGAACCGGCTGAACGGCACGCAGATTTATATCAGCCGCGGAATCGGAAAAGTCCTGCTGCCCATTCGCGTCGGATGCCCTTCTGAAATCGCGCTGCTGCGGCTGTGCCGGCCGTGAGCGGCAAATTCACCCGCGCTGTTTTTCCCACTCCAAGGTGCCAACGGACATGGGGTTCGCGGAGCTGGAGGCGGTCATCGTGAGATTGCCGAACTGGACGCTTCTGGTGGGGAGCGTGCTGCTTCCCGCTCTGTGGGCTTTCGGGGCGCCGCCGCGGCAGAAAATCATTCTCGACACCGACCCGGGCGCCGACGATGCGCTGGCGATCCTGCTGGCGCTGAATTCGCCGGAACTCGACGTTCAGGCGTTGACCGTCGTCGCGGGAAACGTCGTCGTCGAGCAGGGCGTCGAGAACGCGCTGAAACTGGTTTCGGTCGCCGGACGCTGCGACGTGCCCGTGGCGCATGGCGCCGCGCAGCCGCTCGCTCAGAAGCTGACAACCGCGGAATTTTTTCACGGACGGAACGGGCTCGGCGAGGTCGAACTCCCCGCGCCGGCCTGCCGCGCCGACTCGCGCTCGGCTCCCGACCTCATCATCGAACTGGTCCGCAAATATCCGCAGGAAATCACTTTGGTGCCCGTCGGCCCGCTGACAAACCTCGCGCTGGCGATTCAAAAAGACCCCGCCATCGTGCCGCTGGTGAAGGAAGTCGTCCTGATGGGCGGGGCGCTGTCGGGCGGGAACGTTACGGCGGTGGCGGAAGCGAATATCCACAACGATCCGGAGGCCGCGCGAGCGGTCTTCGAAGCCGGGTGGCCGCTGACCATGGTGGGGCTGGACGTGACTCAGCGGACGCTCTTCACGCGCGCGGATCTCGAGCGGCTGGCCGGAACGCGCGGCCCGCAAAACGACTGTGCGGTCAACGTGCTGAAATTTCTGGTGGGCCTGGCGGAAAAACTGGGCTCCACGGGAACACCCATGCACGACCCGCTCGCCGTCGGCGCGGTCATCGACCGCGGCCTGGTTGAGACGCAGGAAATGCGCGTGGAAATTGAGACGCGCGGCGAATTCACTCGCGGCCAGACCGTGGCCAGCCGGCAGAACACTTCGGACCGCAAAGTCCTGCGCGGCGACCGCTACGTCGTCGAAGGGGTCGAGAAACTCGAACCCAACGCCCGCGTCGCTGTCGGCGTTGACGCGCGGCGATTCATTGAACTCTTCATTTCGAGAATTGCCGGAAAGTAGCTCCTCCCCGGGCCCTCAGCCCAGAGGCCTGTCCGATTTCACCGAGATCCGAAACTCAAAAAGCAAAAACGAAGACTCCTCGGCGGAGTCAGGATAAACGGTGAGCGAGGAACGAGGGAAGGCTGAAGCCCGGCCCGACGGTTCAGTGTCCCTTGCCCGGCAGCTTCGGCTTGTTGGCTTCGGCCTTCTGCTTGATGGCTCTGATGGCCATGCCGCGAATGACATCCGGCACGTTCTTGTTGATGGAGACTCCTTTGAGGTCGCGGTCGTTCAGGCGGTTCAAGAGCGGCAGGGAAACGTCGATGGGCGTGCGCGGGTTGTTGACAAGCTGGCGGATCACCGCGTAACTCTTCATGAATTTGCGGTTCATGGCCACCAGGCGAAGGACTTCTTCGGTGACGTTCTTCATCGAGGCGATGTTCTCGATTTCCTGGTCGGAAAGCTTGGGGGACTGAAGGACGGCCCGCGCCACGATCTTGTTCGAGTCGCGAATCAGCACCAGCCGTTCCTCCTGATTCCCCGTAAGCGCCAGCTTGATCTTCTCCGCGGTGGTCAGCCGGCCGATCCGCTGTAACAGCGTGACCCGTTCGGGGTCAGCTCCCTCCTCGCCTTCCAGACCGGCCTCGGCGGGTTCCGGCGCGGGCTGGACGACGACTTCTTCGAGTGCCTGCATTTGCGTCAGCGAACCAACCCAATCGCGCAGGTCGGGCGGAAGGGCGGGGTTGCGAAGGATCGCCTCGCGCAGCTCGGGCCGCTCGCGCGCCAGATGGTTGGCGCTGAAGTCGAGGACCTCCGCCGGCGTCTCCGGGCTCGAAAGGATCTGATCGAGATCTTCCGCCTTCCAGGTCTGGAGGGTGTAGAAAGCGGTGTTGCGAATCGCTTCGTCACCTGACCGGGAGAGGAAAACCAGCGCTTCGATCTTCTCGCTGAGGCGCAGAGGCAGGTCGCCCATCGCCGCCTTGCGGCGAACGACCTCGGGAGCCGTCCCGTCGCGCAGAGATTCAAGGAGCCGGCTGGGAATGATCCTGTTCCTCAGGGGGAACTTCGTTTCACATCGGCGCGCGTCAGGTGGATCGTTTTCACCTCGCCGCGGCGCCCCAACGGTTTCAACGTCTCGCCGTTCAGCGTCAGGATAATGCCCTGAGCGTTTCCCGTGGTAATATCGAACGATTCTTTGGCCCGCAGCGTCTGAATCTCGTTCAGCTCGAGGACGCGCTGAAGGGTCGTTTTGCCGTCAGCGTCCACGGCCACCCAGGAGCGTTCCGTCGCCGCGATCTGGAGGACCAGGCCCTCCTCGGCACTGGGAACCGGCACGGCCTCCTGGCTCAAGGACTGATTTTCGGACGAGGAAGGGAGAGACTCCCCGGGAGTTTCCGGTCCGGCCCATGCCGCTTCGGCGCCGCCCGGCGCGGCCAAAGTCTCCGCCTGCGGCTTCTCGCCGGAGGGCGCAGCGATGTCCGCAACCTGGGCGCCGGTTGGAGCCGTTCCCCGCGAATAGTGATAGACGGCGTAGCCTCCCGTCAGCATCAGGACGGCCAGCAGAATCGCCAGCCACGGCCCCCGGGCCTTCTCCCGTACCGGCCGGGGCCGTTGGGCGGCCAGGCGGCCGAGATCGACCTCGCCCCGGGGGTCGGCGGCCAGTTGGAATTCGGCGATGACGTGGTCCTCGTCGAGACCCAAGTAGCTGGCGTAGGCGCGGACGAAGCTGCGATTGAAGATGCCCCCGGGCAACTTGCCGAACTGCTCCTTCTCCAGCGCTTCTAGAAAACGCACGCTGATCTTCGTGGCGGCGGAAATCTCCTGGAGCGTCACGCCGCGCATCTCACGCTCGCGTTGGAGGTTTTCGCCGAAGGAGCCCATCGCCCCACTCTCGACCGGGTTTCGAAGGAAATCCATTCAGATGATAGGGCCGCCTTCCGTGAGTGTCAATTCCCGCGTTATTCCGCCTCGGCCCGGGAGGGCGGGCAGGGTGACCGGCTTCCCTCCGGGCCCGGAAGGGCTGATTCCAAAAAGTGGTTGAAAAGCTGCGGCCGATAGTCTAAAAGATTAGCAACTTCTTCAGGGAAAGGAAGTTCTCGTTTTCGGATGGACCCGAAAGACGAAATCACCGAACTTCGGCGGCAAATCGAACGCCTCTCTCTGTTCCATGAGGTGGGGAAGGCGCTCGCTTCGACGCTCGATCTCCAGAAGATCCTTCAGACCGTGATGGAGAAGATCAGCGACCTTCTCCAGCCCGACACCTGGTCGCTGCTGATGCTGGACGAGCGCACGAACGAACTCTATTTCGAGATTGCCATCGGGGCCGGGGCCGACAAGCTGAAGGACGTGCGGCTGAAGCTCGGCGAAGGCATCGCCGGCTGGGTGGCGCAGCAGGGCGAGCCGGTGCTGGTGGAGGACGTGAAGCGCGACGCGCGGTTCACGTCGCGCTTCGACGAGCTGACGCAAATCAACACGCGCTCGGTGGTCTGCGTGCCCATCAAGGGCAAGGAACGCGTGCTGGGCGTCATTGAACTCATCAACTGCCTGGGCCGCGAGAGTTTCAAGAAGGAAGACATCCCCATCCTCAAAAGCCTGGCCGATTACGCGGCCATCGCGCTCGAAAACGCCCGATACGTCCAGCGCATCCACGAGCTGACCATCACCGACGATTGCACGGCACTCTACAACGCCCGCCACTTGAACTTCGTGCTGGACGCGGAAATTTACCGCTCGACGCGCTACGGTTACGAGTTCTCGGTCATCTTCCTCGACCTCGATCACTTCAAGCAGGTGAACGACACTTACGGGCACCTCGTGGGCTCCAAACTCCTCTGGATGATCGGAGACATTATCAAGGGGCACCTCCGCCTGATTGACTACGCCTTCCGCTACGGCGGGGACGAGTTCGTGGTCCTGCTGCCGCAGACCTCGAAGAAGAACGCCCTCCAGGTCGTCCACCGTCTTCGCGACCTGCTGAATTCCAAGGTGTTCTTCACCGACGAAAACCTGAACATCAAGGTCACGGCCAGTTTCGGCGTTGCCTCGTTTCCCACCGACGGCCGCACGCGCAAGGAAATCCTCAAGCTCGCCGACGAGGCGATGTACCTCGTCAAGAACACGACGCGCAACAGCATCGCGGTGGCGGGCGAGGGCATCCACGCCTGAGGACGGCGATTCTTTCCGGAAAGCCTTGCAGCTTTCATTCCGCCACTGCGAGTTGCGGCCCGGGGGTTGCATCCCCGCGCGCGCTCTGTCAGGATTCCAGCCAACTCGATGCGCTGGCGGATTCCCGCGGTTGACCCGGAGACTGTCCAACGGCTGGCCCGCGAGGCGGCCGTTCCGCCGCTCGTGGCGCGCCTGCTGGTCCTGCGCGGCCTCAGCGAGCCGGCCGCTGCCGAACGATTCCTGAACCCTTCGCTCGACCAATTCCACGACCCGTATTGCATGGCGGACATGCGTGCCGCCGTCGAGCGGCTCCGCGCGGCCATCGCGCGCGGTGAGAAGGTGCTCATCTACGGTGACTACGACGTGGACGGCATCACGGCGACGGTGGTCTTGCTCACGGCGCTGCGCGCGCTGGGCGCGAGGGTTGAGCCGTTCGTCCCTCACCGCATGACGGAGGGCTACGGCATGCGCGCCTGGGCGCTCGAACGCGCGGCCGCGGAAGGCTACCGCGTCGTTCTGAGCGTGGACACAGGCGTCCGCGAGCACGAAGCCCTGGAGCGGGCGCGCGAACTGGGGCTCGATTGCATCATCACCGACCATCACCTTCCCGAACAGCGGCTTCCTCCCGCAGCCGCAATCCTCAACCCGCGGCGGGAGGACTGCCCGTATCCGGAAAAATCACTTTCCGGAGTGGGCGTAGCGTTCAAGCTGGCTCAGGCGCTGCTGGGCGAACGTCTGACAGACGGGCTGCTGCGATCGTATCTGAAAATCGTCGCCATCGGCACGATCGCCGACGTCGTCCCGCTGGTGGGTGAGAATCGCGTGATTGCGCGATTCGGGCTGGACGGCTTGCGACGGCCGGCGCACGCGGGGCTGGAAGCGTTACTGCGCGTCTCCGACATCGCCCATCGCGCCGTCACGGCCACGGACGTGGGTTTTCGCCTTGCGCCGCGGCTGAACGCCGCAGGTCGTCTGGAAGACGCCAAAGAAGCGGTGGAACTCTTCACCACCCGGGACGCGTCGCGCGCGCAGGAAATCGCCGAACGGCTCGACCGGTTGAACCGCGAGCGGCAGCGCGTTGAGGACGATATCCTCGGCGAAATTCTCGACACCCGGGCGGGGAAGCCGGACCTGGCGTGCCGGCACTCGCTGCTGTTTTCGGGCGCGGGATGGCATCGTGGTGTCATTGGGATCGTGGCCCAGCGAGTGGCGGAGCGGTTTTACCGGCCGGTGCTGGTGGCGGGTGTCGAGAATGGCGTCGCCGTCGGCTCGGGACGCTCGATTCCGGGTTTTCATCTTCTCGACGCCCTGACTTCCGCCCACGACCTGTTCGTCCGCTACGGCGGCCACGCGCAGGCGGCGGGATTCACCATGCCCGCCGAGCGGCTGCCGGAGCTCGAACGCCGCTTCGAGGAATACGCTCGCCGCACGCTCTCTGCGGAAGACCTGGAACCGGCTTTGAACGTGGACGCAGAAATTTCCTTCGGCGAAATTGACGACGAACTTTTCCGGCAACTCGAACGGCTGGAGCCTCACGGCGCGGGAAATCCGGCGCCTGTGTTTGCGGCGCGGGAGACGCGGCTGATGGCGCCGCCCCGCATCCTGAAGGAAAAGCATCTAAAATTGAGGGTGGGGCAGGCGGAACGGTTGCTGGATGCCCTCGCCTGGCGGCGGGCGGAGGCGGGCGCGGAGCTTCGAGCGGGCGACCGCTTGGACCTCGCGTTCCGCCTGGAAGAGTCCACTTACCAGGGTGTGACAGCTCCGCAGTTGAACCTGCGGGACTGGCGGAAGGTTTGAGTGGCCAGACGGCTTGAAAACTGGATGGAGGAAGCGCGGCGCCGCAAGCGGCTGAGCGCGGCGGTCGGCGGTGCGCTCGTCGCGGTGCTCGTGGTGATTGCCGGCTACTACGGCTGGGGGCGGTTCCGGCGCGAACCGCCGCGAACCCTCCCCGCTCCGCCTCCGGCGGAAGTCCGACAGCAGCTCTCCGGATACACGTTCACGCGGTCCGACGCGGGCCAGGTCGTGTTCACGATTCATGCCGCGCGCACCGTGGCGCTCAAGGAGGGCGGGACCACGGTGCTCGAAGACGTCCTGGTGGAATTCTTCGGCAAGAGGGGCGAGCGCCGGGACCTGCTTCGCACCCACCGCGGCGACTACAATCCGAATTCGGGCGAACTCATCACTTCGGGCGAAGTTGAAATCACGCTGAACGCTCCGGCGGAGAATGACCCGAAGCCGCCGGGGCGCGTGACCGTGCATCTGGTGACTTCACGCCTTTCGCTGCGGGAAGGCGGCGCTCTGGTAGCGAGCGACGAACCGGTGAGTTTCCGCGCCGGCTCGGCCACGGGGACGGCGCGCGGTCTGGCTTACGGCACCCGCGACGGCTGGCTGGAGTTGAAAAACGACGTGCGAGCCGAGTGGCAGCCGGAGACCGAGGGCATTCCGCCGCCGCCCGTCCGTCTCTACGCCCAACGCGCCTACTACGACAAGCGCGCGGGAACGATTCAACTGTCTGGTCCGGTCGAGTTCACGCAGGGAGCGCGCCGCATTTCTTCTGCAACCGGAATCCTCACTCTCGACGGTGAAAATCGAATCACACGGGCCACTCTCGAAGGGACGGTGCGCGCTTTCGAAGAGGGCGAAGGCGCGCGCCTGGAAGCCTCAGCGGGACGTTTGACGGGAGACTTTGACGCGGAGAACGGCAACCTGGTGCTCGCTGAAGCCGCGGGCGGCATTGCGGTCCGGTCCGAA
Organism: uncultured Acidobacteriota bacterium; assembly: GCA_964556705.1. Taxonomy (GTDB): domain Bacteria; phylum Acidobacteriota; class Terriglobia; order UBA7540; family UBA7540; genus CAZKXX01. The sequence continues at coordinate 28,375 of CAZKXX010000001.1, read as the reverse complement.
CGGCGCGGCGCCATCAGCTCGCTGAGAGCCGACGGAGGGCGCGTGCGCTTCGCGGGCCGCACTCCGCAGCCGGTGGATGGCCGGGCTGTTGGCGACGTCCAATTGAAGATCGAATCCCCCTCAGCGCCCGTGGCGGCTTCTCTCCCTTCTGCTTCAGCGCTTGAGACGAAGGAGCTTTCCGCGCCCGAAATCGAATTCGCTTTCCGTTCCGGCGGCGGCAGCCTCCGCGAAGCGCGCGCACTCAAGGATGGAAGGCTGGAAATTGTTCCGGCGGACCGGCGCGTGGGCCGGCGCGTGGTGAAGGCGCGCGAGATGCGGATGGCTTTCGACGCCGGCAACCGCCTGGAATCTCTGCGCGGGACGGGCGAAACGGAAGTCGTTTTCCACCCCGCGCCCGGCGCCGGAGAGCAGGCAAACCCGGGCATCAGCCGCGCCGACCGATTGATGGCGAGTTTCGACCCGAACACGCAGACGCTCGATGTGGCGCGGCAGGTGGGGAACTATCGGTTCGAAGAAGGCGAGCGCGAAGCGCGCGCCGAGCAGGCCGAATACAACGCGCGGCGTGAAGTGCTGATGCTCGAAGGAAAGCCGGAACTCCGGGATGAGGCCACGCGCCTGCGCGCCGAAAGAATCTTTTTCCATCTGGCGCGGGACACGGCGGAGGCGGCGGGAAAAGTCCGGGCCACGCACCTCGACCCCGGAGCGCGCGCCGAAGGCTCGGGCGCGCCCACCAACGTGCTCGCGGAACGGATGACTGCCGACCGCCAGAGCCAGTTGATGCGCTACGAGGGCAACGTGCGCGTCTGGCAGGGGCATGACGTGCTGGAATCCTCGGCGCTCGAAATCCTCACGGACAGCCGGCGCGTCCGCTCCGATTCGCGCGTGAAGACTTCGCACTTGCGCGCGGCGGCGCCGGCGGCCGGGCGGCGGCCGGAGTCGCGGCCCGTGGTCATCGAAGCCGACGGGCTGGACTATTTCGACCAGGGACGGCGCGCCCGTTACCACGGGAACGTCGTGCTGCGCGCCGAGAAGACCACGCTGGTCGCCGACCGGATGGACGTGGAGTTCGGCGAGGGCGCGTCAACCGGCGGGGCTCAGGTGGAACGCGCCGTCGCGCAGGGCGGGGTGCGCGTCGAGCAGCCGCTGCGGCGGGCGACCGGCGAGCGAGCCGAGTATTTCGCGGCGGACGGGCGTATCGAGCTGACCGGCGGCCCGCCCGCGCTTTACGATGAGGAGAAGGGCTTCACAACGGGCCGTCGTTTGACATTCCATATTCACGATGATACGCTCCGGGTTGACGGAGCGGACCAATCACCAACCCTGTCCAAACATCGCGTGACGCAATGAGCGGCGATGCAACTGCTCTCCACAGTCGGTCTCATCAAATCCTATAAAGGTCGCAAGGTCGTTAACGACGTGAACCTGCGCATCGCGCAGGGCGAAGTGGTGGGATTGCTGGGGCCGAACGGCGCCGGGAAGACGACCACGTTTTACATCATCGTCGGCCTGGCGCCCCCGGACGACGGCCAGGTGCTCCTCGACGGCGTGGATATCACGCATCTCCCCATGTACCTGCGGGCGAGAAACGGCATCAGCTACCTGCCGCAGGAGCCCTCCATCTTTCGCAAGATGACCGTGGAGGAAAACATCCTGGCGGTGCTCGAGACGCTGCCGCTCACCGCCCACGAGCGTCGCGAACGGCTGGAAGAACTGGTCGAAGAGCTGGGCCTCCAGCAGGTTCGACGCACCTTCGGCTACCAGCTTTCGGGGGGCGAGCGGCGGCGGGTGGAAATCGCGCGGGCGCTGGTGATTTCGCCCTCCTTCATCCTGCTCGACGAGCCGTTCTCGGGGATCGACCCGCTCACCGTTCTCGATATTCAGCAGATCATCGTGCAACTGAAGAACTCGGGCATCGGTATCCTGGTGACCGACCACAATGTTCGGGAAACGCTGCGCGTGACCGACCGGGCGTATATAATTAATGAGGGGCGGATCTTTCGCACGGGCACGCCGGAAGAGCTTGGAAACGACCCCGAAGTCAAGCGGATTTATCTCGGAGAGAGTTTTCAACTGGCGATCTGATGGGCGGACCACAACCCAGAATCGGCCTCAACCTCAAGGTGGCGCAGAAGCAGATTCTGACGCCGGGCCTCGTCCAGATGGTCAGCGTGCTCGCGCTGAACAAGCTCGAGCTGCGCGAGATGATCAATCAGGAGATGGTGGCCAACCCGATGCTCGAGGAACTCTCCGAAGACGTTCCTCTGCTCGAAGACGTCGAGAAGGAGAAGGAAAGGGAGGCGGCGAAAGCCAACGGCGCCTCGTCCGAGTCCGAGCCCGACGGCGAGGCTCACGACCCCTTCGAGGAGATTGATTTCGGGAGTTTCTTCAAGGACTACCTCGATCCGGGCTACAAATCGCCCGCGACGGAAGTTTACGAACGGCCGTCGTTCGAAAATTTCGTGACCCAGCCCTCGACGCTGACCGATCACCTGGAATGGCAGTTGAGTCTTTCGATCTGCACCGACGCCGTTCGGGAGGCGGGTGTTTCGGTGATCGGCAACCTGAACGAGGACGGTTATCTGACGGCGACGCTGGAAGAAATCGCCGAGAGCGGCGGCCACACGCGGGAGGACGTGGAAGCGGCGCTGGCGCTGGTGCAGGAATTTGACCCCGTGGGCGTGGCGGCGCGCGACCTGCGCGAGTGCCTGCTCGTCCAGCTTCGTCACGTCGCGCCGGACAACACGCTCGCCCAGCAGATCGTTTCCGACCACCTGAAGCAGCTCCAGAACAAGCAGTATCGTGAGATCGCGCGGGCACTCGACCGGCCCGTCAAGGCTGTCGAGCGCGCCGTCGAGCTGATCCGCACGCTCGACCCGCGGCCCGGGCAGCGCTACAACAAGGGTGAAACGCGCCTCATCGAGCCCGATGTCGCCATCGTGAAGATGAGCGACGGCTACCGGGTCCTGATGAACGAGGACGGCCTGCCGCAGTTGCGCCTGAGCCGGCACTACCGCCGCCTGCTCGAAGAGGACGGGGTCTCCCGCGAGGTGCGTAACTACGTGAAAGAGCGCTTCGCCTCCGCCATCCAGCTCATCAAGAACATCGAGCAGCGGAAGCAGACGATCGTGCGCGTGTGCGAAGCCATCATCCGCCGCCAGACCGAGTTTCTCGACAAGGGGATCGATTACCTGCGTCCGATGATGATTAAGGAAGTCGCCGAGGAAGTCGGTGTCCATCCTTCCACGGTCAGCCGGGCCGTCGCCAACAAATACGCCCACACGCCCCAGGGCGTTTTCGAGCTGCGATACTTCTTCTCGGAAGCGGTGCAGGGGCCTTCCGGGTCGTCCACTTCGCTGATCAACCTGAAACGGCTGGTGAAGAAGATGATTCAGGAAGAGGACGCGACCCATCCACTGACGGACGACCAGATCGCGCAATTGCTGCGCGAAAAGGGCATCTGCGTCACACGGCGGACCGTGGCCAAGTATCGCGAGGATATGCGGATTCCCAGCACCCACCAGCGCCGAGTGAAAGTGTGAGCGTCAGCGCCGCGGCGGCCCGGAGCGCTCGGAACCTCGGCCGGGGAGCCAAACCCATGCAGATTGATTTCACGGGACGTCAGTTCGAAGTCACCCCGGACCTGCGCCGCTACACCCAGGATCGCGTGCGCAAGCTGACGCGCCTTTTCGGCGACCGCTGTCAGGTCCACGTGACCCTGACGGCGCAGAAACACCGCCGGACGGCGGAAATCACCCTGCGGTTTCGCGACCGGACGCTCGTGGGCGTCCAGGAGACGCCCGATCCGCGCTCCTCCATCAGCGGAGCGCTGGAAAAGCTCGAGCGGCAGGCTGTGCGCCTCTTCGCGCGCAAGCGGGCGCGCAAGCGCCGGCCCCGGCCCGCCCAAGCCGTCCTCCTGAACGTCCTGGGCAGCGCTCGAGTGGATCACGAAGAGCGGCTCGTCCTGGAAAGAGAGCGGCGTCCCATCAAGCCCCTGACGCTCGAGGAGGCCATTGCGCAGGTCCAGGCGGCGAGCTCGGGCGTGGTTGTGTTCCGGAACATGGAGACCGAGCGCGTCAACGTCGTTTACCGGCGCCCGGATGGAAACCTCGAGTTGATCGAACCTGAGCCCTGAGCGGCTCCTTCATCCCAGGCAGCGCATTCAAACTGTGGCTGGAAAGCGATCCTCGCGCTCACGTCATCGCTCATCCCCGAAGGCTTCATCCGGGAAAGCGGCGCCCCGCCAGTTCGTCCTGATTACCGGTTTCAGCGGCTCGGGCAAGGGCTCGGTCCTCAAGGCCTTCGAAGACCTGGGCTTCTATTGCGTGGACAACCTGCCGATTGATTTGATCCCCAAGTTTGCGGAGTTGTGCTCGGGCGCCCGGAGCCGCATTCAACGCGCCGCCGTGGTCGTGGACATCCGCGGCGGGGAGGCTCTGAGCCGCCTTCCGGCGATGTTTGAGACTCTGGCCCGCACCAACCTGAAACCGACGCTGGTTTTTCTGGAAGCTTCTGACCGGGCACTGATCCGCCGCTTCGAGGAGACGCGCCGGCCTCACCCCCTCGGGCGCGATCTGCCGGTGCGCGAAGGCGTGCGGCTCGAGCGGGTGCTCCTCAAACCCATGCGCGAACTTGCCGACGTGGTGATTGACACGACGCGGATGACGGTCCACGAGTTGCGAGAAACGGTCCTCGCGAGATTCGGCGGCGCCCGCACGCGGCACGTCCTGCTCGTTTCAGTGATTTCGTTCGGATTTCGGCACGGTGTCCCGGCGGATGCGGACCTGGTGTTTGACGTCCGCTTCCTGCCGAATCCCAATTACGTCTCGCGCCTGAAGGCCAAAACCGGTCGCGACCCCGCGGTCCGGCGCTTCGTAGATTCCTATGCCCAGTCGCGGGAGTTCTTTTCTCGTTTGAAGGACCTGCTGTTTTTTCTTCTCCCGCATTACGTTCGGGAAGGAAAGAGTTATCTGACGATTGCCATCGGCTGCACCGGCGGGCGGCATCGCTCCGTGGCGATTGCGGAACAACTGGCGGCCGCCCTCGTCCGCGAAGGCTACAAGACCAAGATTCTGCACCGGGATATCGGCAAGGAAACCGTGTGAAGGGCTGAAGGCCGGCATCGAGGTCGGGCCCGGAAGGGGAGATGGTGAACAACGTCATCGGAGTGGACATCGGAGGAACTCGGTTTCGAACCGGCCTGTTCGATCAGGATGGCCGTCGCCTGCTCGTCAGCGAGGACGAAACGGACCGCGGAGGCGGCCGCGAGTGGATGCTCAACCAGCTCCGCGAACGATGCCAGTCGCTGGCGAAGCGCTCCGACTATCCCGTCTCCGCTTGCGGCATCAGTTTCGGCGGCCCCGTGGATTTCCAGAAGCAACTCGTTTCCTCGCTCCACGTTTCCGGTTGGACAAATTTTGCATTGGCCCGCTGGGCTCAGGAGACGCTCAACCTCACCTGCCGGGTTGACAATGACGCGAATGCGGGCGCGCTGGGCGAATACCACTTCGGCGCGGGCCGCGGGACGCACTCGATGTTTTACGTGACGTTGAGCACCGGGATCGGCGGCGGACTGGTTTTGGACGGAAAGGTGTTTCACGGGCGCGACGGCATGGCCGGTGAGCTCGGACACATTCCGGTCAGCGATTCGGGCGTCGTCTGCTCCTGCGGCGGACGCGGCTGCCTCGAAACGTTCTGCTCCGGGACGGCGATTGCGCACCGCGGCCGCGACTGGGCGCTCCGCCGCCCCGAAGCCGTCTCCCGAATGGTCGAGTTGAGTGGCGGCTCTCCTGACGAGATCACGGCGCAGGCCGTGATTCAAGCCGCTGGGGAGGGCGATTTGGCCGCCACGAATATCCTCCGCGAAGTCGCCCGCTGGATTGCGCGCGCGCTACTGGCCGTGATCCGCATCGTGAACCCCGACCGGATCGTCCTCGGCGGCGGAGTCGCGCAGGCCGGCCGGGTCCTGCTCGAACCCGTCCAGGAGTTCCTGCAGGATTTGGGCTCCCCGTCCGTCGGATATACGACTGAGGTCGTTCAGGCCGAACTGGGTTACTACTCGCCGCTTTATGGAGCTGCGGCGCTGGCTTTGGGCAAGGGGTAGAGCGGGCCAGCCAGTCAGCCGATTACTAATTGTGAAACTTTGGTGATGTTCCCGTAACCCATTGAAAGCGCGTTGGTTATCTGTGACTCTGGGCTGCCAACGGGCGGCTATTCGAGCCTTTTCCTTGACGCTCCCACTCGCGAAAGAATACGATTAAGTCTTAGAATGACCGGCTGTTAGCCGTCGGCGCGGGACGCTGAATGACCCAACTCGGACGCCTCCTCGGTTTTCTCAGGCCTTACAGCCTGCGGTTCCTTTATGCGGTCGCACTCATGGCCGTCGTAGGAATCTGTGAGGCGCTCACCGCGCTGCTCCTGAAACCCGTTTTCGACCGCGTCCTGCATCCGAGCGGCGATTCCGGCCCGATTCTGCTCTTCGAATGGCCGGGGACGCGCGCGCCGGTCTACCTCCAGGATTTTCTGCCCTTTCAGATTGACAACGTCTGGGCGGTCGTTGCCATCGCCATCGTCGCCGTGACGGTCGTCAAAGGTCTTTCGGAGTTTTCCGCGACATACTCCATCAATTACATCGGCCATTCCGTCGTGAAGGACCTGCGGGACCTGCTCTATTCGAAAATCATCCGGCAGTCCATCCGGTTCTTCACGAGCCTGCCGACGGGCCGGCTGATGTCCGCGGTCACCAGCGACATTGAGAAGATTCAACACGCTGTTTCGCAGACTTCAGCGGATTTTCTGAAGCAGGTCTTCACGCTTGTCGGCTTGCTGGCGGTAGTCCTCTACGTGGACTGGAAGCTGGCGCTCGCGTCGCTCCTTCTGGTTCCGTTTGTTGTCATTCCGGCCTCGAAGATCGGCCGCTACATCCGCGTCTCCAGCCGCTCCAGTCAGGACAAGATGGCGGAGATCAACACCGTCCTTCAGGAGACGTTCACCGGCATCCGAATCGTCAAAGCCTTTGTGATGGAGAACTTCGAAATCGCCAAATTCAAAGCGGCGACGAAACGGCTGCTCAAGGTCAATCTGCGATGGGTGCTGGCGCAGGCGGCGACTTCTCCGCTGATGGAAATCCTCGGCGCGCTCACCATCGCCGGGCTGTTACTCTACGCGCGCCGGCAGATTGTAACCGAGTCGCTGACAACGGGCAGTTTCGTGGTCTTCCTCTACGCGCTCATCAAAATGTACGAGCCCATCAAGCGGCTGACGGGCGTGAACAATGCGGTCCAGCAGGCGCTCGGCGCTTCCGAGCAGGTCTTCCGGTATCTCGACCTCGCCTCCGAAGTGGTCGAAAAACCGGAGGCGATTGAACTTCCGCCCTTCCGGAACGAAATCGTGTTCGAGAATGTCGATTTCGACTACGAGGAAGGGATCCCGCTGCTTCGCGGAGTCAACTTGCGCATCGGCTGCGGAGAAGTCGTGGCCATCGTGGGCTCGAGCGGGGCGGGGAAGACGACCCTGGTCAACCTGGTCCCCCGCTTTTTCGACGTCACGCGCGGCCGGATTTTCGTTGACGGCTTTGACGTGCGCGACGTGACGCTCACCTCCCTTCGGGGACAGATCGGCATCGTCACGCAGGAAACGATCCTGTTCAACGACACGGTGTTCAACAATATCTGTTACGGGCGGAAGCCGGCGAGCGAGGAAGAGGTGTTTGCGGCCGCGCGCGCGGCTCTGGCGCACGATTTCATTCTGGAAATGCCTCAGGGTTATCAGACGAGGATCGGCGAACGGGGCCAGCGCCTTTCGGGCGGCCAGCGCCAGCGCCTGGCGATTGCCCGCGCGCTATTCAAGAACCCGCCGGTCCTGATTCTCGATGAAGCCACTTCCGAACTCGATTCGGAATCGGAGCGGCTGGTGCAGCGCGCCCTGAACAACCTGATGGCGGGCCGGACCGTGGTGGTGATCGCCCACCGGCTTTCCACGGTGCGCCGCGCCGACCGGATCGTTGTCCTCGACCGGGGCACGATTTCCGAAATCGGCACGCACGAAGACCTGGTGAACCGCGGCGGGATCTACCAGCGCCTCCACGAACTTCAGTTCGTGGATGCGGAACCGTGAAAGAAGAAGACAGGAGTCAGGAGTCAGAAGTCAGAATGAAGATCTGGAGACTTGGGTGCGAGTGGGCGGTTCACCACGAACGCCTGAGAGCTGAGCGCTGAAGGCTGACGGCTGAAGGCTACTCATGATTCGCAGCATGACCGGCTACAGCAGGGTTCGGCGCGAGGAGAGCGACTTCGCTCTCACGGTGAGCGTCAAGAGCGTCAATCACCGCTTCCTCGACCTGCAGTTCCGCCTTCCCGCCGGACTGGACTCGCTGGAGATTCCAATTCGCCGCCTGATCAAGGAACGCGTTGCGCGCGGGCATCTGGAAGTGCAGGTGGGACTGGAGCGGAAGGGCGGCACCACGCTGCAGGTTGATCGCAAGCTGCTAGAGGCCTACGTCGCCGCCTGGCGCGACGTGCGGGCCCAGTTCGGTTCCGCCGCGGAGCCTGACGTCGTCTCGTTGCTGCGCGTTCCCGGCATGGTGGCCGCGGGCAACGGAGAAATTCCGCCTGCCGAACTTGAACGCATTGAACGCGCACTGGTCGCGGCGATGGGCGAAGCACTCGAGCGGCTGAATGAGATGCGTTCGCGCGAGGGCGCCGCGCTGCGCGACGACCTGCGCGCCCGCTTCGCCCGGCTGACGGAACTGTGCGAAGGCGTGGCCGCGCGGGCCGGAGACGTGGCGCCGCTCTACCGCCGGCGGCTGGAGAAACGACTGGCGGACATCGCGGGAGGCGTCGAGGTCGATCCGGGCCGCGTGGCGCAGGAGGTGGCGGTCCTCGTCTGCCGTTCGGACATCTCCGAGGAACTGACGCGCTTCCGCAGTCACCTCGAGCAGGCCGCGCGGCTCGTCGAAGAGGGCGCCGAGGTCGCCAAGAAACTCGATTTTCTGCTCCAGGAGCTGAACCGCGAGGCGAACACGCTGCTCTCGAAGACGACGGATGTCCCGGAGGTCGGCCTGGAAATCTCGCGCCAGGCGATTGAGATGAAGGCCGAAATCGAAAAGCTGCGCGAGCAGACGCAGAACCTCGAGTGACCATGGCCCGCACCGCCCAGCGCGCGACGATTCGCGGCAGCTTGATCGTCGTCTCGGCCCCATCCGGCGCCGGGAAGTCCACGCTGGTGCACCGTCTGCTGGCCGCGGTGCCGTCACTGCGGTTTTCGATTTCGTACACCACGCGGCCGCGCCGCCGGGGCGAGCGCCACGGGCGCGACTACTTTTTCGTCACGCGCCCGAAGTTCGAGCGCATGATCGCGAAGGGCGAATTCGTGGAGTGGGCGGACGTCTTCGGCCACCTCTACGGCACGTCGTGGCGCGAACTGCGCAAAGCGCAGGAGGCCGGCCAGGATACGCTGCTCGATATCGACGTCCAGGGGCATCGCCAGGTCAAGCGGCGGTTTCCCGAAGCTGTCAGCGTCTTCGTGCTTCCGCCTTCGTACCGCGAACTCGATCGGCGCCTTCGGCACCGCCACGCCGACTCGCCGGAAGTGATCGCCCGGCGGCTCCGGGGGGCCCGGCGCGAAATCTCGCGCTGGCGCGAATACGACTATCTGATTGTCAACGACCGTCTGCCGGATGCGGCTGCGGCGCTGCGCGCGGTGGTTGAAGCGGCGCGGCGGCGGCGATCGGTCCAGGAGAGAATCGTCGTGAAGATCTGCAAGACTTTTGGAGGGTGCTGAAATATGGATTTGCCTGCGGGAGTGGAGAGTATTTTCCGTTTTATTCTGATCGCGGCCAAGCGCGCGCGCCAGCTTCAGGCGGGCGCCAAACCGCTGGTTCAGACATCGAACAAGAAGGCGACGAAAGTGGCCATGATGGAAGTGGAGGCGGGCCTGGTGCCCGTGGAGGACATCGAACCCGTCTCGGAGAACGGCGAGAAGGCGAAGCGCGCCAAGTCGGGAAAATAAGGTGTAGCATGGCCGGAGGGAAGTTCTCCGGCGGGAGGGACCATGCGAGTGGCGCTGGGCGTGAGCGGCGGGATCGCCGCCTACAAAGCGGCTGAACTCGTGCGCCTCCTTCAGGAGCGCGGGCTCGAAGTCCAGGTGGTGATGACTTCGGCGGCCGGCGAGTTTGTGCGCCCGCTCACTTTTGCCGCGCTTTCGGGGCGGAAGGTGATCACCGGAATGTTCGGCGACGCCGAGGGCGAGGCGAACATCGAAAGCGCCGTCGAGCATATCGCCGTGGCGCAGGCGATTGACGCGCTCGTCGTGGCGCCGGCTACGGCGAACGTCCTGGCCAAGATGGCGCGCGGCATTGCCGACGATTTCCTCACCACGCTTTGCCTGGCCACGAAAGCCCCGGTCATCGTCGCGCCGGCGATGAACGTCAACATGCTCGATCACGCCGCCACACGGCAGAATCTGGAAATCCTCTCGGCGCGCGGCGTGCGCATCGTCGAGCCGGAGGAAGGTTATCTCGCCTGCGGGATGACGGGCCCGGGGCGCCTGGCTTCGGTCGAAAAAATCGCTCAAACCGTTTTCGAAACGCTGGGACTTCGCGACGACCTGAAGGACGAAACGGTCCTCGTTACGGCCGGGCCGACCGAGGAGCCGATCGATCTCGTGCGCTTCATCAGTAACCGTTCCTCCGGCCGGATGGGCTACTCGCTGGCCGAAGCCGCCCGGCGGCGCGGCGCGCGCGTCAGCCTGGTGAGCGGCCCCGTCTCGCTGGTGCCACCCGCGGGTGTCTCGGTCGAACGGGTCCGCACCGCCGGGGAAATGGCCCGCGCCGTCTTCGAGCGTTTTGACGACGCGACGGTCGTTCTGATGGCCGCGGCCGTCGCTGATTTCCGGCCTGCCGCTCCGGTGCCCGAAAAAATCAAGAAGCGTGACGGCGTGCCCGCGCTCTCACTCGAGCCGACACCCGATATCCTCGCGGAAATCGCCCGGCGGCGCCGCTCCGGCCAGTTGATTGTGGGTTTTGCCGCCGAGGCCGACCGGCTGGTCGAAAACGCTCGCGCCAAGCTGCGGGAAAAAGACCTCGACCTCGTCGTCGCGAACGATGTCACTGAAGAAGGCGCCGGTTTTGACGTCTCCACGAACGTCGTGACATTGGTTTTTCCCGACGGCCGCGCGCAGCCGCTCGAGAAGATGTCCAAATTCGACGTCGCGAACCGCGTGCTCGATGCGGTTGTGGAACTTCGCAAGACAGGTGCCAGGGAAAAGTCAGCAACCGCCTGACGAGGGTGCTCCGCGGTTTCTTTCGGGTCTGGAACCCGAGACCCGACACCCCAAACCGGATTGTCTCTCCATGGACGAAAAGCTTCGCAAGCAGCTCGCCGATAGGCTCGAGTTTTACCGGGACCTGGGCATCGAAGAATTCTACCGTCGCGACTCCGCGGCGGCCACGGTTGCGGGCGTAGCGCCTCCTGCCGGCCGCGCTCCCGCTCAGCCGTCCGCCGACGAACCCGTTCGTTCTGCGGAATCGGCGGCCCCCCCGGTTGCCGCGCCCCCGCGCGCGCTCGGCGAGGTGCCCGCGCAATCGCTGAGCCTTTTTGAGGCGCCCCCCGCGCCGCGCCGCAAGGACGAGACCCTCGAAGACATCCGCGCCGACCTCGGCGATTGCCGCCGCTGCCGCCTGGCCGAAGGCCGCAAGACCATCGTGTTCGGGCAGGGAAATCCTCAAGCGGAGGTGATGTTCGTCGGCGAAGGGCCGGGCGCCGACGAAGACGAGCAAGGTTTGCCCTTCGTGGGACGTGCAGGCCAGCTCCTGAACCGCATGATTCAACTGGTGGGGATGAAGCGCGAGGAAGTTTATATCGCCAATATCGTGAAATGCCGTCCGCCGGGAAACCGCACCCCACTTCCGGATGAAATCGAGACTTGCTCGCCTTTTCTCTTTCGTCAGGTTGAAGCGATTGGCCCGCGCCTTGTGGTGTGCCTCGGCGCTCCCGCCGCGAAGACCCTTCTCGGTATCAAGGAAGGCATCACAAAGGTCCGCGGACGGTTCTTTGACTTCGGAAAAGCCAAAGCGCTCGCCACCGTCCACCCCGCCTACGTCCTGCGAAACCCGCGCGAAGAGAAGATTCTTCGCGAGGATTTCGAGAAGATCGTCGAATTCCTTCGATCGTCCTGACCTTTACGGCAGAACCGCCGGTCCGTCTTCCTGTTCCGTGTGTTCCGCAGCTTTACGCCGCTGGCTTTGCCACCAGGTTGTAGAACCAGGCGAAAATGGCGCCTCCGATCGCGCCATCGACGAGGCCGTAAAGCGTGCCGATCACAACCTGGCCGAGGCTCGCTTCACCGGAATAACCCGGATAAACTGACGCCAGCAATTTCAGACAATCGACACCATAGGCCGGCCAGATGAGGTTGGCGACTCCCACGACCAGGACGGACGCGCCCCACAAGACGCCAATCGTGATCGCCATTCCCTTGACGCTGAATCTCATGATGACACCTCCGCGGATTCAGGGACCATCAGCCTTCCATGCTTAATTGTAGGCTCTCGGAGGCGTCAGGGAAAGAAAGAGCAAGAGCGGGGCAGGGGGACAAACTGTCCTGCCGTGGAGCGGAGGTTCCGGGAAGAGGCTCAGCTTGGCTGGACGACGTGTGCTGAGCTCTGGCGCCGGTTCCTGCCGGACCAACATGGTGGAGCGAGCCGCTATTGGGTCTTCAGCACCACAATGTTATCGATGGGATCCGTGGCCGAAGCGGGCAGCTTCAGCACCGTTCCGAAATCGGCTTCGACAACTTCGACTTGGTCACCGCTCGCAAGCATGTGAGCGCTGGAAATCTTCTTGTCCAGCCTGGGAAGCAGCAGGGCCGAATCGCGCCAGTCAAGGATGTGAACGTAGATCGTGCCCGCCTTCTGCGTCGTCACGCCCCAGGGCCGCGGGGCCACGGGCCCGCCGCGCGTGCCGTAGATGCTCTCGCCGTTTTTCTTCATCCACTCGCCGATGGCCTTCAACCGTTCGGCGAACTCGGGCTGGATTTTGCCGTTGGGCATCGGCCCGACGTTCAGGAGAAAATTGGAGTCGTAGCCCGCCGCGCGCACGAGGTAGTGAATAAGGTCATTGACGCTCTTGTGCCGATGGTCGTTCTTGTTGTACCCCCAGGAGTTGTTGATGGTGTCGCAGGTCTCGAGGGGAAGCTGCCCGATTTCCGCGCCGAGGTTGAAGTCCTGCGTCGAGTGTCCGGGCAGGTCTTTTTCGAACATCTGGAAATCTTCGCCCGGGAACGGCGCGCGGTGGTGATTGCTGCCGATCATCGCCGTGGGCTGGAGCTTCTTGATCAAGCCGTAGGTCTTCTCCAGCCGCCAGTCGGCTTCGGGCTTGTCCCACCATCCGTCAAACCAGATGCCGCCGATGGGGCCGTAGCCGGTGAGTAGTTCCGAGAGTTGCGCGTCCATGAAATCGAGGTAGCGGTACCAGTCGCCCTTCTCCGGGCGGCCGGAGTGCTGGCCCGTGCGCCCGCGCGGAAAATAGTCGGGGTGAGTCCAGTCGAGCTGCGAGTGGTAGAAGAAAAGCTTCAGGCCCTGCTTGCGGCACTCCTCGGCGAGCATCTTGAGCACGTCTTTCTTGTACGGCGTGCGGTCCACGATGTTCCAGTCCGACTGCTTCGTCGCCCACATGGCGAAACCGTCGTGATGCTTGCTGGTGATGGTGATGTACTTCATCCCCGCCGCCTTGGCGAGCGAAACCCACTCGGCCGGGTCGTATTCGATGGGATTGAACTGCGGCGGCAGCTTCTCGTATTCGGCAATGGTCATCTTCTTGTTGTGCATCACCCACTCGCCGTCGCCGAGGACGCTGTAAACGCCCCAGTGGACGAACAAGCCGAACTTCGCGTCGCGGAACCATTTCTGTTCGGGGGTCTCGCCGGGAGGTGAAGGAGTTTCCGCGCGCGCGAACGACGCGGCTCCGGCGCAAAGCAAAAGGGCTGAGATGAAACTCAGACGGACGCTGGTGGCCATGGGCTTCTCCCTCAGAAAATTCGGCCCGTAGATTATCACACTGCGCGCCGTCGCGGCGAAATTCGGTCCAGGGCCTGAGCGGCTTGCCTCCTCTGGCGAACTCGTTGCGCGCCAGACACGTTGGGTCTAAGCTGAAAGATTGCCCGTGGCATCGGGACTGAATCAGGCAGGCGATGAGTCTGAAAGATAAAATCCTCCATCCGGCGGCGCCGGTCACGTTTTTCGAAATGGTCCCGCCACCCGCGGGAAAGGCCGGCGCGGCCGAAGCGGTCATCGAAGAAGTCAAGAAGGTGCGCGGGCTCGTGGATGCCATCAACCTGCCCGAAATCCACGACGAGTCGCGGGGGGGAGAGCGAACCTTCCAATTCGTTCCGCGCCTGGAGCCGCGCGCGCTGGGCGCCCAAATTCGTCGTGCGACGGAAACGGAAGTCGTTCTCAATCGCGTCGTTGTCCACGAGCCCGACCAGCTTTCCTGGCTGCGCTCGACCCGCGAGCAGTTTGGCGTCGAAGCCGTGGTCCTCGTGGGCGGCGAATCGAGCCAGGTGCGCTATCCCGGCCCGAGCGTCGTGGAGGTTGCCGGGCAAGTTCGCGCGGAGAGCCTGCCTGTCTTGCTGGGCGGAATTTCCATTCCCAGCCGCCCGAACGAGGCGGAACGGATCCGGCGCAAGCACGCGGCTGGCCTGACGTTTTTCACCACGCAGGTCCTTTTCGATTCGAACGACATCGTGTGGCTCGTGCAACGGTTGAACGGGCTCGAGGCGCGCCTCTTCCTCAGCTTCGCGCCCGTCAGCCAGCCACGCGACATCGAGTTCCTGCGATGGCTGGGCGCCGACTTGCCGGCCGACCTCGACCGGTTCCTGCTTCACGGCGACGGCAGTTCCGGAAAGGAGAAATGTTTCGAGCGCTCGCTCGACCTCGCGCAGCGAATCCTCATGGACGTGTTCGAGCACCTGCCGCCCGAACCACCGCTCATCGGGCTGAACATCGAGCATATCAACCGCCGGAATTTCTCCGGCGCCGTCCGGATGCTCGAGCGTCTGGGCGATCTCTACGCGGGCCTCGTTGCCGCCCGCGCGCGCACGAGTTTCGCCTGACCCTACCCAATCGCCGTCCCCGCGCATAGAATGCCCCCGATGGCCCGCCGGAAAATTTCGCAGACGTATGTCAACGTCGCCGTGCTGGCGGCGCTCCCGCGCCCGCTCACTTACCGCGTTCCGGATTCGCTCGAACTCCATGCGGGGCAGCGGGTGGAAGTTCCGCTCGGGACGCGCCGCGCCGTCGGTGTGGTGCTGGAGCGCGCGTCCGGCCCGCCCGCCGGAGTCGTCGCGCGCGACCTGATTCGCGCGCTCGAGTCCGAGCCGGCGCTTCCGACGGAACTCGTCAAGCTGGGACTTTGGATTTCCGACTATTACCTGGCGCCCGTGGGCGAAGTGTTCCGCGCCATGCTGCCCCTGCGGCCGGAAAAGCAGCGCGCGCGCGTCGTCGAGCTGACACCGGCAGGGCGCCGCCGCCTGCGGGAACTCGAAAGCAGCCTTTTAAGCGAAGCGCGCGAAAGCGAGGAAGGCGTCCTGCTGGCGCTGGTGGAATCGAAAAATGTGATTCCGCTCGAAAGCGTACGCAGAAAATTTCCGGTTGCGTTTCCGGCGGCACTCGCCCAGGGCTTGCTTACGACCCGGACGGTGCAGCGCGAGCGCGGCCGCCGGAAGGTTTTCGCGGTGCGGCTCGGCGCGTCGCTGCCGGAGCGGCCCGCGCGCTGGTCGCCTACGGCGCGACGCATCGTCGAGGCGCTCGAAACGCGCGGCGCCGTTTCCGACCATCGCGAGCTGCTGCGCGATGCGCGGACCACGCTCGACCGGCTGAAACGTCTGGAGATAGAAGGGTGGATTGTCCTCGAAGAGTCCGGCGAGCCGCGCCTGGAGTTCGCCGTCGAGGGTTCGGCGCCGGAACTCACACCGGCGCAGCAGCGCGCGCTCGATGAACTTCAGGATGTGACGCGCTCAGGCAAATTTGAGACGGCGGTGCTGCACGGCATCACCGGAAGCGGCAAGACGGAAATCTATCTGCGTCTCGTGGCGCGCTGTCTGCAATTTGGCCGCGCCGCGCTGATTCTGGTCCCGGAAATTGCCCTGACGCCGGGGGTGGAGGCGCACATTCTGGCGCGCTTCGGCGCCGCGGCCGCCGTGCTGCACAGCGGCCTGACCGAAAACGAACGGCACGACGCCTGGCTGCGTATCCGCCGCGGCGAGGCGCGAGTGGTGCTGGGCACGCGCTCGGCGGTGTTTGCGCCGGTTGAAAACCTCGGCTTGATCGTTGTGGATGAAGAACACGACTCGAGCTACAAGCAGGACGAGACGCCGCGCTATCACGGGCGCGACGTGGCCGTGGTGCGCGCGCGCCTGGCGCGGGCACTCGTGGTCCTCGGATCGGCGACGCCGTCGCTGGAATCCTCCTGGAACGCACGGGAGGGAAAGTACCGCCTGCTCACGCTTCCCGAGCGCGTTGCGGGACGGCCGCTGGCGCGCGTCGAAATCGTGGATATGCGGCAGGAGTTTCGCGAAACCCACACCCAGGTGCCGATCTCGCGCCGGCTGCGCGAAGAGATCGAAGTCCAGCTCCAGCGCGGCGCGCAGACGATGATCCTGCTCAACCGGCGCGGCTACTCCAGGTTCCTGCTCTGCCGCGCCTGCGGCGCCACGCGGAGGTGCGAGAACTGTTCGATCTCGCTCACTTACCACCGGCGCGAGCACCGGCTTATCTGCCACTATTGTGGCTTTGCCGCGCCCGTACCGCCGCGCTGCCCGGATTGCGGGAGCGAGCACCTGCAATTCGTGGGAGAAGGGACGGAGAAACTGGAAACGAAATTGGCCGAGATGTTTCCTGCGGCGCGCGTGGCGCGGCTCGACCGCGACGTCGCGCAGCGCGCCGCGCTCTATCGCAGGATCCTTTCGGATTTCCGCGACGGAAAGATCAACATTCTCGTCGGCACGCAACTCATCTCAAAGGGGCACGATTTTCCGGGCGTTACGCTCGTTGGCGTGGTTTCCGCCGACGCCGGGCTCGCGCTGCCCGATTTCCGCGCCGCGGAACGCACCTTCCAACTCCTCACGCAGGCCGCAGGACGCGCGGGGCGGGGAAGCGAGCCGGGTCGCGTTCTCGTCCAGACGTTCTATCCCGACCATTACGCCATTCGATTCGCCGCCGAGCAGAACTACGACGAGTTTTACCTGAAGGAGCTGCGGTTCCGGCGAATGATGCATTACCCGCCGCTCGCGGCGCTCGCAAACATCGTCGTGCAGGACGAAAAGCTGGAACACGCCGCGCGCGTCGCGCATCAGGTGGGAGAAATTTTGGAGCGCGAGGCGGGGCGGCTGGCGGAAATCAAAATTCTCGGGCCCACTCCGGCGCCGCTCGCGCGCCTGAAACGGCGTTTCCGGATTCAGTTTCTTCTGAAGTCTTCAACGCGCGCGCGACTGCACACTGTCCTCCGCCGGCTTGCGGGCGAGTGCGAACGCCAGAGCATCCCGCCGCCGGCCGTAACGATTGACGTGGACCCGGTCAGCGTTATGTAACCGGAGAGGGCATGGAGTTCGATCGCCCGCGCCGCTCATTCCAGCGTCCAGGTCCGCGGGGGACGATTCAACCGCGCGAGGATCCGGCGCCGGGATTCCCCGAAAGTTCCTCGTTGTGTTCCTTCGGCATTCCGGGCGGAGAAAATCGGAAGGGCCTAGTCGAGCGATTGGAGTTCCTTCCCGGGTTTGAAGCGGACGGCTTTGCCGGGCGGAATGTTGACTTCTTTACCCGTTCGCGGATTGCGCCCGATGCCCGTCTTGCGGGGCTTGACGTTGAACACGCCGAAGCCGCGCAGCTCGATGCGATCGCCTCCCGCCAGGGCGCGCTTCATGGCGTCGAACACGGTCTCGACGGCGATCTCAGCCTTGGTCTTGGTGATCCCTGTGCGGTTGACGACCTCGTTGACGATGTCGAGCTTGATCACGCGAACCTCCTGAAAATAATGGGCTTCATCGTATGTTCGGGGTTTCGGCGTTGTCAAGCCCTTTCACCTGTACTATGATGCCGCGCTCGATTGCGCGCGCGGCGCCCGCCTGGGCCGCGCCCGCCGAGATTTCACTCCCGTCCAGAACGAGGTGCCGTCGATGGCCGTCAAGAACGACCGCTGGATCCGCCGCATGGTCAAAGAGCACGACATGATCAATCCCTTCGCCGAAAGTCAGGTGCGCGAAGGTGTGATCTCTTTTGGAGTGTCCTCCTACGGTTACGACTTGCGCGTGGCCGACGAATTCAAGATCTTCACCAACGTCAACTCCGCCATCGTCGATCCGAAGAATTTCGACGCGCGGTCGTTTGTCGAATTCCGCGGCCCGGTGTGCCTGATTCCTCCCAACTCCTTCGCGCTGGCGCGCTCCGTCGAGTACTTCAAGATCCCGCGCACCGTGGTGACGGTCTGCGTCGGAAAATCCACCTACGCGCGCTGCGGCATCATCGTTAACGTCACGCCCCTCGAGCCCGAGTGGGAAGGTTTTGTGACGCTGGAAATTTCCAACACCACGCCGCTCCCCGCGCGCGTCTATTCCAACGAAGGCCTCTGCCAGATCCTCTTCTTCGAGTCCGATGAAATCTGTGAAGTCTCCTACAAGGACAAGAAAGGGAAGTACCAGGCGCAGAAGGGAATCGTCCTGCCCAAGATCTGACCGGACGCCCAAAGACCCTGAACTTGCCATCCTGAGTCCGCCCTGCCCGCGACAGGCAGGCGCGACGGACGAAGGATCTTTGTCTTCCGTTGATTCGCCGATCGGGGGATTCCTTGTCCCGACCCCTTCGGTGCGGGCTCAGGATGAGTGACTCCAGCATATTCAGCTCCCGGAGAAGACGGGCTCGCGTGCGGGCCGTACGCTTGGCTCGACCCCGCCCGGTGCAATGCCCCCTGCGTGTTTTCAATCACATAGCGGCTTTGCGTCGCCATTTTTGCCCTGTTGAGGGTATCGGCGGGTGGCGAAAGCCTTCGGGGAAGCGGCCGAACGGCGCCGGGCAGG
Source organism: uncultured Acidobacteriota bacterium (assembly GCA_964556705.1). GTDB lineage: Bacteria > Acidobacteriota > Terriglobia > UBA7540 > UBA7540 > CAZKXX01. Next base: position 9,313 of record CAZKXX010000001.1, on the reverse strand, counting down.
TTCGATGGTTTAATAGACTACACGGTAGCCTATCACAAATCGGAGCGCTTGTCAAGCCTTCTCGGCTTCGAGTCCCCCGCGGCACGCTTGCGGGATTTCCGCGCGCTATGTTAACGTGGAGGGTTTAGGAACTCCGCCGCCGGATTTACCGAATCTGTCGAGCGATAATTCCGACGGGCAGCCGCCCGCGACGCTCCTGTCTCGTCCCGCCCTGCGGGACGGAACGAGGACCGGAACGGCCTTCGAGCGACCTACGGTGTCAAAGAAAAACGAACTCATCCGCTCGGTCAAGGGCATGCGCGACCTGCTGCCGCCCGAGACCGCCAGGTGGCAGCGCGTCGAGGACGCCGCGCGCGAGGTCTTTGCCGCCTACAACTTCCGCGAAATCCGCACCCCGGTGGTTGAGCCGACGGCGCTCTTCGCGCGCTCCGTGGGCGAGGACACCGACATCGTGATGAAGGAGATGTACACGTTTGACGACCGCGACGGAGAATCGCTGACGCTGCGTCCCGAAGCCACCGCTTCCGTTGTTCGCGCGTATATCGAAAACGGCCTTCAGAACCAGGGACGGCTGCACAAGCTTTACTATCTCGGCCCGATGTTTCGCCGCGAGCGCCCGCAGAAGGGACGCTATCGGCAGTTTTTTCAGATTGGCGCGGAGGTGCTCGGTTCCGACCATCCGGCGATTGACGCCGAAGTGCTCGAGATGCTCGGCCTGCTGCTTGAGCGGGTGGGAGTCGAAAGATTTGAACTGTCGGTCAATTCCGTGGGCTGCGCCAAGTGCCGCCCGGAGTATGTAAAGGCGCTTCGGCAGGCGCTCGAATCCGTGAAATCGCAACTTTGCGGGGACTGCCAGCGGCGCGCTGAGACCAATCCGCTGCGCGTCCTCGACTGCAAAGTCGAGGCTGACCAGGAAAAGATCGCCCGCCTACCGGTGATTCTCGACCATCTGTGCAAGGAGTGCCGCCAGCACTTCGAACGCGTTCAGGCGGAACTCAAGGAGCGAGGAGTCGCGTACCGCCTTACGCCGCGGCTGGTGCGCGGGCTCGACTACTACACGCGCACGACGTTTGAGATCACGAGCGACGTTCTCGGGGCGCAGAACGCGCTGCTGGGCGGCGGGCGCTACGATGGCTTGGCGGAACTGATCGGCGGCCCGCCTACGCCGGGGCTGGGATTCGCTATCGGACTCGACCGCCTGGTGCTGGCTGCCGAGCAGGAGCACGCGGGGGAATCCGCCGAACGTCGTGGCGCGCCCGACGTGTACATCGCCTGGATGGGCGACGCGGCCTACAGCGCGGCGTCGCGTCTGGCGCGAGAGTTACGGCGCGCCAGGGTTTCAACCGAAATTGACTACGAGCCCGCGAAGCTGAAGAAAGCGCTGGGAACGGCCAGCAAACTTGGCGTCCGCTTCGCCGTCATCATCGGCGAAGGCGAACTTCAGTCCGGTCGCTACCAGGTGAAAGACATGGCCGCGGGGCAGCAGGAAGAAGTCGAGGCGGCAAAAGTCGTGGATTTTCTCAAGGGACGACTCGTAACGACGTAGGGGCGGCCCTCGTGGCCGCCCGATGCAGGGCAGGCACAAGGCCTGCCGCTACAGGAGTTGAATTGAAACTCGACCTTCTGGGCGATCGGGAACGGACTCATTACTGCGGCGAGCTGCGCGCCTCCGACGCCGGCCGCGAAGTGTTTCTGGCCGGCTGGGTGGAGCGCCGGCGCGACCTCGGCAATCTGATTTTTCTCGACCTGCGCGACCATACGGGCATCACGCAGGTGGTCTGCAACCGCGAACGGAGCCCGGAAGCGCACGCCAAAGCCGAAGAAGTGCGTTCGGAATTCGTGGTCGGCGTCGAGGGAAGCGTCGTCAAGCGCTCGTCCGAAACCGTGAACCGGCAGCTTTCGACCGGCGAAGTGGAAGTCCAGGCGGCGAGAATCCTGCTGCTGAACGAAGCGAAGACGCCGCCGTTTCCGATCGAGGACGAAACGAAGACGGCGGAAGAGACGCGGCTGCGCTACCGCTATCTCGACCTGCGGCGCCGTCGCATGCAGCGCAATCTGAGGCTGCGCCACCGCGCCAGCCTCGCCGTGCGTGAGTACCTGAGCGGCCACGGCTTTCAGGAGATCGAAACGCCCTTCCTGACGCGCTCGACGCCCGAGGGGGCGCGCGATTATCTGGTTCCCAGCCGCCTCGATCACGGCAAGTTCTACGCGCTTCCGCAGTCGCCGCAGCTTTTCAAGCAGCTTCTGATGATTTCCGGCTTCGACCGCTACTTCCAGATCGTCCGCTGCTTTCGGGACGAAGACCTGCGCGCCGACCGGCAGCCGGAGTTCACTCAGATTGACCTCGAGATGGCCTTCCCGCAGCGCGACACGCTCTTCACGATCATTGAAGGGCTGATCGAGGAGGTCTTCGCGCTGGTGGAGGCGCGGGTGGCTCGGCCGTTTCCGCGCCTCACCTACGGCGAGGCGATGGAGCGCTACGGCACGGACAAGCCGCACACGGGCTTCGGTCTGGAATGGAAACGCGTGGAGTTGCCGGCGGAAGCCGCGGAGAAGCTGCATGTGGCGCAGCCCGTGAAGGCGCTGCGCGTGCCGGGTTGGGGAAGCGCCTCGCGCGCTCAGCTCGACAAATTGCAGGACCTCGCCAGGCACAACGGCGCGGACTGGTTCGCGCATCTGAAGCCGACGGGCTCGGAAGTGCAGTCGCCGCTTTCGAAGGTGGTTGAGCCGGCATCGCTTGGGGCGCTTGCTGCGGGCGTGGGGGCCGAGGCCGGCGACCTGGTGCTGCTGCTCGGAACGAAGGCGGCGGGCGGCGCGGCCGAACTGCACCTCGACGAAGCTTCAGGCGAACTGCGGCTGGAACTGGCTCGCCGGCTGGAACTCTTGAAGCCCGGCACCTGGAACTTCCTCTGGGTCGTGGATTTCCCGATGTTCCACTACGACGAGAAGGAAAAGCGCTACGTCGCCATGCACCACCCGTTCACCTCGCCGCGCGAAGCGGACCTCGGGAAGCTCGAATCGGATCCCGCGGGCGTCAAAGCCCTCGCCTACGACCTGGTGCTGAACGGGAGCGAAATCGGCGGCGGCTCGATTCGTATCCACCGCCAGGACATCCAGAAGCGCGTTTTCAACGTGCTGGGTCTGACGCCGGAGAAGGCGCGCGAGCGGTTCGGATTCTTCCTCGACGCGCTCGAGGCGGGGACGCCGCCGCACGGCGGCATCGCGCTCGGCTGGGACCGCATCATCGCCCTGGCCTGCGGCGAATCGAGCATCCGCGAAGTCATCGCGTTTCCCAAGACCGCGAGCGCCGTGGACCTGATGTGCGACGCGCCGGCCGGTGTCGAGCCGGAGCAGCTCGAAGAGCTGGGATTGCAGATCAAACGCGATTGATTCATTGAATCATTGAGCCGTTGCCTCATTGCGCTGCTCCCGAGCCCCCGGCGTTCCGACTCCGGGGGTCTCGATGATTCAATGAAGCAATGAAGCAATGAAGCAATCTTCCATCATCCGCATCCTTCCCGAAGCCGTCGCGAACAAGATTGCCGCCGGCGAGGTTGTGGAGCGGCCTGCGTCCGTGGTGAAGGAACTGCTGGAAAACTCGCTGGACGCCGGCGCGACGCGGCTGGACGTGGCGGTTGAGGCGGGCGGACGTCGCCTGATTCGTGTCGGGGACGACGGTGCGGGCATGACGCGCGACGATGCCATGCTCGCCTTCGAACGCCACGCCACGAGCAAAATCCGTTCGGCCGAGGATTTGTTCGCCATCGGCACGCTCGGATTCCGGGGCGAGGCGCTGCCTTCCATTGCCGCCGTGTCGAAGCTGGTGCTCGAAACGCGGCACGCTTCCGACGCGGCCGGAACGCGGGTGGAATTCGCGGGCGGCCGCCTGCGCGACGTCCAGGAGACGGAATGGCCCTCCGGCACGCGCGTCGAGGTGCGCGACCTGTTCTTCAACACGCCGGCGCGCCGCAAGTTCCTGAAATCGGAATCCACCGAACTCGGCCACATCGCTTCGCTCGTCACCCACTATGCGCTCGCGCATCCCGAAAAGAGCTTCAAGCTCGCGTCGCTGACCAACGAAATCGTCAACGTGGCGCCGGTCGCGACGCTGGCGGAGCGGATCTACCAGTTGATGGGCGCGAAGACGCTCGAGCAGATGGTGGAAATTCCCGCCGCGGAGCGCGCGCTGCCCGCTTTTCCGCTGCCCGGCGGGCCTGCTGACGAGGAAACCGAGGAAGTCCCCGGCGCCGCGCGGGTCATGGGATTCGTCTCGCGGCCGGAGATTCAGAAGCTCAACCGCAATTCGATCTACTTCTTCGTGAACCGGAGGCTGGTGCGCGATCGCCCGCTCCTGCACGCCGTGACGGAGGCTTACCGAAACATCCTTCCCAGCGGGATGTTTCCCGTCGCGCTCATTTTTCTGGAACTTCCGACGACGGAAGTGGACGTGAACGTCCATCCGTCAAAAACCGAGGTGCGTTTCCGACACTCGCATTTCATTCACGATTTCGTTCGCGACTCGATTCGTGGATCGCTGCTGGCGACGCGTCCCGTGGCAGGATTTCCCGCCGCGAAGCGTGATTCCGAAGATGCGGAAGTTCGCGAGCGCCTTGGCGAAGACATTCCGGTCCCGCGCGGAGGGATGGAACAGTCGGGGCGCGGAACAGCGGCTGATTTCAATCTCTCCAGGCCACAGCCGCCGCCGGAGACGGGACGTCTGCCGCTCGATGCGGCGGAAGCGCTTTCCGCGCCGCTCGCGGCAGAGTCGCATGCGACGGAGCCTGTGCAGCCCCTTCCAATCCACACGCCCGCCGGAGCGGAATTTCCCACTAACCTGCGTCCGCTCGGCCAGGTGCAGGACAGCTTCATTGTCGCTACGAACGAAGAAGGTTTGTGGCTGATTGACCAGCACGTCGCGCACGAACGGGTGCTGTTCGAGCAGCACGCGCGCCGGCGGCAGGAGCGAAAAGTCGAGGGCCAGCGACTGCTGATGCCGCTGGTGGTGGAGCTGACGCCGGAGCAGGAAGTCGTGTTCCAGCAGATCGCCGAGGAGCTGGCCGCGAACGGTTTTGAGGTGGAGCCCTTCGGCAAGCGGACGGTTGCGGTGAAGACGGCGCCCGCGGAAGTGCGCGCCGAGGAGATCGAGAAACTGCTCGTCGAAGTCCTGGACGGGGCGGGACAGGGCACGCGCGCAATCTCGCTCGAAACGCTGCGCAATCAGATTGCCGCTTCGGTGGCCTGCCACGCCGCGATCAAGGTAAACATGCCGCTCGATACGGAGAAGATGGCGTGGGTGCTCCGCGAATTGGCAAGGACCGAGTATCCGATGAGCTGCCCGCACGGCCGGCCGACCGTGTTGCGATACGGGTTGAAGGAGATTTGGAAGGCGTTCAAGCGGACTTGACGTCCATGGTCCTTCGTCATTTGTCCTTTGTGGGCCCTCGGCTGTCTGCTGATGCGGTCGGTCGCGAGTGACCAGGGACTAAGGACGGAGGACTTTGGACAGAATGGCAGGATGCCGGAACCTTTAGTCATTGCCATTGACGGTCCCGCGGGAGCGGGGAAGAGCACGGTTGCGCGGATGCTGGCGGCGCGGCTGGGTCTGGACTACGTGGACTCGGGCGCGACGTACCGCGCGGCGGCGCTGAAGGTGCTCGAAAGCGGCGTCTCGCCGGAAGACGAAGCGTCGGTGGCGGAAGTGGTTTCCCGCGCTGACGTGCGGTTTGTGGCGGACGGCCCGCGCTCGCGCGTGCTGCTCGACGGGCGCGACGTGACGGCGGAAATCCGCGACTCGAACGTCACGCTCGCCGCCGCCCGGGTCTCGCGCCTTCCGGAAGTGCGCCGGAAACTTGTGGCGCTCCAGCGGGCGCTTGCCCGGGGGCGCGGCGTGGTGATGGAGGGGCGCGACATCGGGACGGAGGTCTTTCCGAACGCGCCGCTCAAGATTTTTCTGAAAGCGGACGTGCAGGAAAGGGCGCGGCGACGGCTGGAGCAGGACCGGCTGAACGGGCGCGCCGCATCACTCGAGCAGACGGCCTACGAAATTGGCCGGCGCGACCAGCTCGACGCGGAACGGAAGATTTCTCCGCTCGTCGCCGCCCCGGACGCCGTGGAGATTGATTCCACGCACCTCACGGCCGGGCAGGTCGTGGACCGGATCTTCGATCTGTTGAGGGAACGAAACCTCGTGCCGGAAGCCGCGACAGGGCCTCGATAGACCTCGCGGGGCCTGCTTGTCTCACCCTGGAAATTCGAACCTCGAAGCTCACCGCCCGCCGTTCGACATGGAGGCGAGAAATTCGGCGTTCGCTTTCGTCTTCGAGAGCTTGTCGATAATGAGCTCCATGGACTCCACCGGCGAGAGGGGGTTGAGCACCTTGCGGAGCACCCAGATGCGGTTGAGTTCGTCGCGCGGGACGAGCAGTTCTTCCTTGCGCGTGCCGGACTTGTTGAGGTCGATGGCGGGGAAGACGCGCTTGTCCACGAGCTTGCGGTCGAGGTGCACTTCCATGTTGCCCGTGCCCTTGAACTCCTCGAAGATCACGTCGTCCATGCGGCTGCCGGTGTCGATGAGCGCCGTGGCGATGATGGTGAGGCTTCCGCCCTCTTCGATGTTGCGGGCCGCGCCGAAGAAACGCTTGGGGCGCTGGAGCGCGTTAGAATCCACGCCGCCGGAGAGGACCTTGCCGGAAGGCGGCACAACGGTATTGTAGGCGCGCGCCAGGCGCGTGATGGAGTCGAGCAGGATGACGACGTCGCGCCGGTGCTCGACGAGGCGCTTGGCTTTTTCGATGACCATTTCGGCCACCTGGACGTGGCGCGCCGCGGGCTCGTCGAAGGTGGAGCTGATGACCTCGCCCTTCACCGTGCGCTGCATGTCCGTGACTTCTTCGGGCCGCTCGTCAATCAGCAGGACGATCAACGTGATTTCGGGATGGTTCGTGCTGATGGAGTTGGCGATGGTCTGAAGGAGCATCGTCTTTCCCGTGCGGGGCGGAGAAACGATGAGCCCGCGCTGGCCCTTGCCGATGGGCGTCAGCAGGTCGAGGACGCGCGCCGAGATGTTGTCCTTGGTCGTTTCCAGGCGAATGCGTTCCTCGGGATAGAGCGGCGTGAGGTTGTCGAAGAAGATCTTGTTCCGAGCTTCCTCGGGCGACTCGAAATTGATCGCCTCGACCTTGATGAGCGCGAAGTAGCGTTCGCCGTCTTTGGGCGGGCGGATCTGGCCGGAGATGGTGTCTCCGGTGCGCAGGTCAAACTTGCGGATCTGCGAAGGCGAGACGTAAATGTCGTCCGGCCCGGGCAGATAGTTGTAGTCGGGGGCCCGCAGGAATCCGAAGCCGTCGGGCAGACATTCCAGAACACCCTCGGAAAAGATGAGGCCGTTCTTTTCGGTCTGAGCCTGGAGGATCTTGAAGATCAATTCCTGCTTGCGCAGGCCCGTGGCTCCCGCGACGCTCAGGTCCTTGGCGACTTGCGTGAGCGTGGCGATGTTCATTTCTTTCAGGCGGGCGATATCGAGCACTTCCCCCTCGCGGATTTCCTGGAGCTTTTCTTCCTGGACAACCTGCTCGGGGTCTTGTTTCTTTGCTGGCATAACGTTTTCTCTCTGTTGACGGTCCTTGGGCAGCCGCGAGACGGCCGCGGGATTTTCCTTTCACAACTTGGACGGACGCTGAAGCATCCGGCCGGAATCGAAATTTCGGGACAGGGTGCGCACCGAGGCGGCCCGACACACCGGGGCGGGGTCAGAACCGTGGCGAATTCCCTCAATTTGCTTCGTTCAGATGTCGCGCTCGAGAATAGCCGGGAGCAGAATGTTCTCTCCCTTGCGTTGGATGCGCCTCTCGGAGAATAGGTTACTCTCCGGCCTTCAGTTAGTGAGCCGGTCCCGTTCGCTCTCCCCCTCGGGGGTCTCGAGCTTGGCGGGAGCCTCCTCCTCAATGAGGGCCGGCAGCCCTTCGAGCTTCCTCTCCAGCGCCAGGTCCAGCACCTCATCCATCGTCTCCACGAACTTGATGGTCAGTTCCTGCTGGATGTTGGCCGGGATGTCGGACATGTCCTTCTCGTTGTCGCGAGGCAAGATCACGGTCGGATGGCCGGCGCGGTGCGCGGCCAGCAGCTTCTCCTTGACGCCGCCGATGGGCAGCACCTTGCCCCGCAGCGTGATTTCTCCCGTCATCGCAACTTCGCGGCGCACGGGGATTTTGGTGAGAGCGCTGACGACGGCGGTGGCGAGGGTAATGCCCGCCGACGGGCCGTCCTTGGGAATCGCGCCCTCCGGAATGTGGATGTGGATATCCATGTGGCGGTAAAACTCCGTGGACAGGCCCAGCCGCGCCGCGCGCGAGCGGACGTAACTGAGCGCCGCCTGGCCCGACTCCTGCATGACGTCGCCGAGTTTGCCGGTGAGCAGCAGCTTGCCCTTGCCGGGCATCACGGTGGCCTCGATACTGAGCACCTGGCCGCCCACTTCGGTCCAGGCCAGTCCGGTGGCGAGCCCGATCTCGTTCTTCTGCTCGGCTTTCGTGTCCCGGTACTTGATGACGCCGAGGTATTCCTGCACGTCGTCCGGCCGGACATTCAGGGCCAGCGTGCGCCCGTCCTGCACCACCTTGCGCGCCACCTTGCGGCAGACGTTGGCAATCTCACGTTCGAGGTTGCGGACACCCGCCTCGCGCGTGTAGTGGCGAATGATGTGGATGATGCCCTCGTCGGTAAACGAGAGGTTTTCCGGCTTCAGGCCCGCCGCTTCGCGTTGCTTGCGCACCAGAAAGCGCTTGGCGATTTCCAATTTCTCCGGTTCCGTGTAGCCCGAGAGGCGCAGGATTTCCATCCGGTCCTGAAGCGGCTGCGGGATCGTGTGGATCACGTTCGCCGTGGTGATGAAGAATACCTTCGAGAGGTCGTATTCGACGTCGAGGTAGTGGTCCATGAACATGTAATTCTGCTCGGGGTCGAGCACTTCAAGCAGAGCGGCGGAGGGGTCTCCGCGGAAGTCCATGCTCATCTTATCCACTTCATCGAGCAGGAAGACCGGGTTGATCGTTCCCGCTTTCTTCATCATTTGAAGGATCTGTCCGGGCAGAGCGCCGATGTAAGTGCGCCGGTGGCCGCGGATTTCGGCCTCATCCCGGACGCCGCCCAGCGAAAGGCGCACGAACTTGCGCCCCGTGGCGCGGGCAATCGAGCGGCCGAGCGAGGTCTTCCCGACGCCCGGCGGCCCCACGAAGCAGAGGATCGAACCGCGCGGGTTCTTGACGAGCTGGCGCACGGCGAGAAACTCGAGAATGCGCTCCTTGATCTTCTCCAG